>JBALXF010000115.1:0-7959 GCA_036961085.1 Psychromonas sp. | reverse complement strand
GTTGAACGATACGGATTACAGCACACCACCATCAATACCATTAGTCGCGTGGCGGGAATGTCATCAGGGATCATTAGCCATTATTTTGGTGGTAAACAAGAGTTGATCGAAGCGACCTTTAAATATCTTATCAATGAGTTAAAACAATCCTTATTAGTAAGAGTATCAGGTAAAGATTTAGACCCGATGAGCAGATTATTTATGATTGTCGAAGCTAACTTTACCGAGTTACAACGTTCTAATGCGGTTACCAAAACATGGTTAAGCTTTTGGTCGCAAGCAATGCATGATCCCGTTTTAGCAAGACTTCAGCATATTAATAATCAACGTTTATACAGCAACCTACTTTATTCTTTTAACCAACTTCTTCCACGCGAAGAAGCCGTAAATTCAGCGAAACAAGCCGCGGCAGTTATTGATGGTTTTTGGCTGCGCAGTGCGCTCAGCGAGACACCTGAACAAGATTTCAAACAAGCTCAAATTTTATCAAAATCCTTAATAGAGGCTGTCATCATGCAGTACGGAGAAAAGCAATGTCATCACTAATCGTTTATCAAAATTATGTCCATGGTCAATATATCTCAAACGGGACAGGTGAAACATTTGAAGTAATTAACCCAGCAACTGGTCAAGTTAGTTATTTAGTTGAAACAGCAACTGAAGTTGTTCAACAAGCGGCGATCGACAGTGCTAAAACTGGTTTTGCAGAATGGTCGAAAATGACAGCAACACAGCGCAGCCGTATTTTACTTAAGGCCGTTGCACTGCTTCGTGAAAAAAATGATGAACTTGCAGTAGGTGAAGTAATTGATACAGGTAAACCTTGGCAGGAAGCATCTGAAGTTGATGTTGTCACGGGCGCTGATTCTATTGAATTTTTTGCAGGCCTAGCGCCAAGTATTGAAGGAAATCAGCAACAAGTTGGTGATGATTTTTATTACACACGTCGCGAACCATTAGGCATTTGTGCTGGTATTGGCGCATGGAACTACCCGCTTCAAATTGCATGTTGGAAAGCGGCCCCTGCTTTAGCTTGTGGCAATGTAATGATATTCAAACCCTCTGAAGAAACACCACGCGGTGCAATGTGTTTAGCTGAGATTTTTAGCCAAGCAGGACTGCCTAGTGGTGTATTTAACGTTGTTCAAGGTGACGGTAGTGTCGGCGCATGGTTAACAAGCAGTGAAGATATTGCAAAAGTCTCTTTTACTGGTGAAGTGGGTACCGGTAAAAAAGTAATGGCAGCAGCGGCAGGAACACTTAAAGAAGTGACCATGGAACTCGGTGGTAAATCTCCACTGATTATATTCAATGATGCAGACCTAGAAAATGCAGTATCTGCCGCCATGTTAGGTAATTTTTATACTCAGGGTGAAGTGTGCACCAACGGTACGCGTGTATTTGTTCAAAAAGATATCTACCCACGTTTTATTAAACGTCTAGTTGAACGTACAGAGCAGAATATCATCTGCGGCGACCCGATGAATTCAGAGACTAACTTTGGCGCACTGATTTCTAAGCAGCATCAAAACAAAGTACTCGAATACATTGAGATTGGTAAAAAAGAAGGGGCAACGCTACTTACAGGCGGTACAGCACTAAAACCTGAAAATGCGCCAAATGGTTATTTTGTTGCACCGACTATTTTTACAGACTGCACCGATCAGATGACTCTGTCTAGAGAAGAGATTTTCGGACCGGTAATGTCGGTATTAACATTCGATGATGAACAAGAAGTTGTAATGCGCGCCAATTCTACACGCTTAGGTTTAGCTGCGGGTGTCTTTACCCAAGACATTACTCGCGCACACCGCGTAATACATCAGTTAAAAGCAGGTATTTGTTGGATAAATGCTTATGGTGCTTCCCCAGCTGAAATGCCAGTCGGTGGCTACAAGATGTCTGGAATTGGGCGTGAAAATGGCAGTGAAACATTAAAAGCTTATACCCAAATTAAAGCCGTATATGTTGGTATGCAATCACTTGAAAGCCCATTTTAGGAATGAACATGAATACAGCACAATATGATTACATCATTGTCGGCGCTGGTAGCGCAGGCTGCGTACTAGCAAACCGTTTATCTGAAGACCCTACTAATAAGGTTTTATTACTCGAAACGGGTGGCAGTGATAAAAGTATTTTCATTCAAATGCCAACTGCATTATCAATACCGATGAATACCAAAAAATACGCTTGGCAGTTCGAGTCAGAAGCAGAGCCTTTCTTAGATAACCGCCGTATGCATTGTCCTCGTGGCAAGGTGTTGGGTGGTTCTTCATCTATCAACGGCATGGTATATGTACGAGGTCATGCACGTGACTTCGATGAATGGCAACAGTCTGGTGCAAAAAATTGGGATTATGCGCACTGTTTGCCTTACTTCAAAAAAGCAGAGACTTGGTCATTTGGTGGCAATGAATATCGTGGTGACACTGGCCCGCTTGGTGTTAATAACGGTAACAATATGAAAAATCCGTTATACCAAGCATTTGTTAATGCCGGTGTTGATGCAGGATATTTAGCAACTGATGATTACAATGCGGCACAGCAAGAAGGTTTTGGCCCGATGCATATGACGATCAAAAATGGTGTACGTTGGTCAACGTCTAATGCCTATCTAAGACCTGCTATGAAACGTAATAACCTAACAGTAATAACACATGCATTAGTGCATAAGGTTTTATTTGAAGGTAAAACGGCTGTTGGTATTCGTTACCAGTCTAAAGGTAAAAATACAGAAGTCTTCTGCAACAAAGAAGTGATTCTTTCAGCTGGCTCTATCGGTTCACCGCATATCCTACAACTTTCAGGTATTGGCGCTGCTGCAACATTAGCTGCTGCAGACATTGATCAAATTCATGAGTTACCTGGTGTTGGCGAAAACCTGCAAGATCATCTTGAATTTTATTTTCAGTTCAAATGCTTAAAACCCATTTCCCTAAATGGAAAACTTGACCCGTTCAGTAAACTATTTATCGGCGTGCGTTGGATATTAAATAAATCGGGTTTAGGCGCGACTAATCATTTTGAGTCGTGTGGCTTTATTCGCTCTAAGGCCAGTTTAGAATGGCCAGATCTGCAGTATCACTTTCTTCCAGCAGCAATGCGATACGATGGTAAAGAAGCATTTGCAGGACACGGATTCCAAGTGCATATCGGTCATAACAAACCGAAAAGCCGTGGTTTAGTTAAAGTGGTATCAAACGATCCCCATGTTGCACCACAAATTCAATTTAACTACTTACAACATCAAGATGACATTGAAGGGTTTCGCGCTTGTGTGCGTCTGACCCGTGAAATTATCAACCAGCCAGGCTTAGATGAATACCGTGGTGAAGAAATTCAACCGGGTTTAGCGGTTCAAACGGATCAACAAATTGATAGCTTTGTAAGAAGTAATGTTGAAAGTGCTTATCACCCTTCTTGTTCTTGCAAAATGGGAGAAGATGCAATGTCTGTGGTGGATTCTAAAACTAAAGTACATGGTATCAAAGGACTACGCGTTGTGGACTCATCTATTTTTCCAACGATTCCTAACGGCAATCTGAATTCACCGACCATTATGGTGGCAGAGCGTGCCGCCGATATTATTTTAGGTAAAACACCTCTTGCACCCAGCACGGCTAAAGTGACTGTGGCAGATGATTGGCAAACCAGTCAACGATTGCAAGTCCCTAAGCGACAAGTTTAAGAAAGGAAAATTTATATGGTGATTTTGATAGAGCACCATATTCAGTCAGACCGTCGAAAAACAACCCTTTTTAAGGCGATGTTTCAACGATCTGTTATATCGTAAACTAAAAACAGGAACAATTATGAGACTCAAAAAAATACTACCAATTCTTGCAGCTACTGTAGCATTAACTGCCAATGCGGATCAATGTGATACGGTTCGATTTTCTGATGTAGGTTGGACAGACATCACTTCAACGACAGCTATCAGCTCGACCATATTAAATGGGTTGGGTTATAAAACGGACACTCAGCTGTTGTCTGTACCAGTGACTTATAAGTCGATAGAAAACGGCGATATCGACGTGTTTCTCGGTAATTGGATGCCAACAATGGCCGCTGATATTAAAACTTACACTGAAGCGGGAAGCGTAGAAACAATTCACAAAAACTTATCAGGTGCGAAATACACATTAGCGGTTCCAAAGTATGTATATGATGCTGGCGTTAAAAACTTTGCTGATCTGGTTAAGTTTGCAGATAAATTTGATAGCGAAATCTATGGTATTGAACCAGGCAATGATGGTAATCGTTTAATCCAACAAATGATCGATAACAATGCCTTTGGTCTAAAAGAGTTTGAATTGGTCGAGTCTAGCGAAGCCGGCATGTTGTCGCAAGTTAAACGTGCAACTCGTCGCGACAACTGGGTAGTATTTTTAGGCTGGGCACCACACCCAATGAATTCAAATTTTGAACTTGAATATTTAGCTGGTGGCGATGAATTTTTTGGACCTGATTTTGGTGGCGCAAGTGTATACACCAATGTTCGTAAAGGTTACACACAAGAGTGCCCAAATGTAGGTACATTGTTAACCAATCTTACCTTTACCCTGGCAGCCGAAAACGAAGTAATGAGCGCTATTTTAAATGATGGCAAAAAGCCGGAAGTCGCAGCAACAGATTGGCTGAAAAATAATGCGTCTGTTTTAGATGCATGGTTACAAGGTGTTACCACTATAGATGGTAAGCCCGCTTTACCTGCCGTAAAAGCATATTTAAAGATTTAAAGTTTTAAGTTTTATTTCAGGTTGGCAAGCGCCAACCTGAATCTTTTTACATTATACCAACCTAGATAAGTAAGTGGTCTAAAATTGCGTAGGAAAAATTAATGAGAGCAAGGCGTTTGATTGAGCAATAGCTGGCTATTGGGATTGAAAACAACGAAGTTATCATTGATTTTAACCAGCAAAGTTTATCAGCGACTTATCTAGATTGGTATTAGACGGCATTTAAAATATGAGTTTTATAACAGAGCATAAATTACCTATCGGACAGTGGGCCGAGACAATGATGGATGGGCTAATTACCCACGGCGGTTCTTTTTTTGATGGAGTTTCCAGTGTACTTGAGATCATGATCGAAAGTTTAGTGGAATTTTTATCGATGCTACCGCCCTGGTTATTTATTGGAATTGTTGCTGGTTTGATTTTTTGGCAACAACGCAATAAAAGCGTAACGGCATTTTTCATTTTATCGTTACTACTGGTTTGGAATCTCGGCTATTGGGAAGAAACCATTGAAACCTTTTCTTTAATCATTTACGCCACAGGATTCTGTGTATTACTGGGCGTGCCAATTGGAATTGCTGCAGCACACCACCCTAGGTTGTACCACTTTATACGGCCGGTGTTGGACTTAATGCAGACGATCCCCCCTTTCGTGTATCTGATTCCAGCGCTAACATTATTTGGCTTGGGCGTAGTTCCTGGCCTTATTTCAACGATTGTGTTCGCCATAGCTGCGCCCATCAGGCTGACATACTTAGGTATTTCCGAAGTACCCGAAGAGTTGTTAGAAGCGGGTCGTGCGTTTGGTTGCACAAAGCGTAGCTTGCTTCTAAAAGTTGAAATCCCTGCGGCCATGTCAAGTATTCGAGCGGGCATTACGCAATGCATTATGCTGAGCTTATCTATGGTGGTTATCTCAGCCTTAGTGGGAGCCGACGGTTTGGGTAAACCCGTGGTACGGGCGCTTAATACTGTAGACATTGCGACAGGTTTTGAAGCAGGGTTAGCCATTGTATTGGTTGCTATCATGCTTGACCGCGTATTTAAAAGTAAATAAACGACAGGACATAACAAAATGATCGAATTTAAAAATGTTGATGTTGTTTTTGGCAAACAACCTGAACGTGCATTATCGCTAATGGACAGTGGCAAAAGTCGACAAGAGATTCAAGATCAGACTGGGTTAACCGTAGCTGTGCGAGATGCCTGTTTAAAAGTGGGTAAAGGCGAAATATGTGTGTTGATGGGTCTGTCTGGTTCAGGAAAATCAAGTTTATTGCGCACCGCTAATGGGTTGAACCCAATTGCACGCGGCGATGTATTCTTGGAAACCGATCAGGGGGTTCAAAATTTTCACGAACTCAGTGAAGATCAACGACGCCAGGTTCGTATGAATCGCATTTCCATGGTGTTCCAAAAATTTGCACTTATGCCGTGGTTAACCGTGGCTGAAAATGTTGCTTTTGGTTTGGAGCAAAAGGGCTTGGATAAACGCACTGTGCGCGCCAAAGCCATTGTCCAATTAGAGCTAGTAGGCTTAGCCGAGTGGGCGGATAAAAAACCAAGTGAGCTTTCGGGTGGTATGCAGCAACGTGTTGGTCTGGCACGAGCATTTGCAATGGAAACCGATATTATTTTAATGGATGAGCCGTTTTCAGCATTAGACCCGCTCATTAGAAGTGATCTACAGGATGAATTGTTGCGATTGCAACAGCAATTAAACAAAACCGTTTTGTTTGTCAGTCACGATTTGGACGAAGCCCTAAAGCTTGGCAATCATATTGCGATTATGAAAGATGGCGTAATTGTTCAGCACGATACTCCAGAAAACATTGTTATGAACCCTGCGGATGGCTATGTAGAAGCGTTTGTCGCGCATACCAATCCTATCGATGTTGTTAACGCACAGGCGTTAATGCGCCCGTTAGATGACCTTCAGGAGCAAAATGGTGAAAGCTGCCTTAGTCGACGCGACGATTGCTGGTTGTATCAAGGTGATAGCATTAGTAACAGCTCTATTCGTTACGGCGATACAAAAGTACCTTTGGCGCTGTGGCACGATGGTGATACGGACAGCGTAAATAAAAAGCGTGCCTTGGTGGTGCCACTGACCACTAAAATGCAAACCATTATGGCGCTTCGATATGAGTCTGGACACTGTGTATTAGTCGAGCAAGATAATAAGTTAGTTGGTTATGTTGGCGACCGAGAGATTTATCATGCCATGCTTGGAAAGCTTATCGGTGATAACTAGGGTGAGCTCTACCTACAAAGACGACAACGGGCCACATTTTGCGGGTTTTTATAACCTAGCAATGGTATTTGTAGTGGTTACCTTTGTAATTAACTCGTTGGATTCATTAGTCCGTCTATATACAGATAACTCAAACCTGATTATTAAACGCTTTGCTAAATTAAACTATGTGATTGGTAATATCTTATTATTAAGTACGCTTACTCTGCTGTTCCAACTAGATTTTTTAGAGATACAGTGGATAGGGGCATTGGTGATAGGATTAATTTTTACCTGTTTCAGTTACATACTTGTGCTTCACTCTCGTAAAGTTGTTGCTATCGAGCATTCACCAGTAGAAAACAAAATCGATTACACTAAAATTGAGCTTGCTAGCTAAAGCAAACCAAACTCGAAGCTTAATGTTAGTAAGTGATTTAAGTTGACTAAATTACCTATTTTGCACAGGTAATTATTGCTTAGAGGCTACATTATTCCTTAATCATAAAGCCATAATATCGCCAAACGATATTATGGCTTTATTTTTGTATGAGTATTTTAATCTTTTCTGGTATGGTACGGAAATACAGTAAATGATGAGGGATATATGGAAAAGTACGACCAACTTTTAATTTCGCTACGACGAGTCATCCGCGCGATCAGTATACATTCTCGACAATTGAATAAAGAGTCAGGTTTAACTGGCCCACAATTAATGGTAATGACAAAAATAAATCAACTTGACGCACCTCTAGCCAAGCAAATAGCACAAGAAATAACGTTAAGTCCAGCAACGGTGACTACAATTCTAGATCGATTAGAAAGCCGTGATTTAGTGATCAGAACACGTAGTAAAACGGATAAACGCAAAGTACATTTATCATTAAGTGAAACAGGTCAGTCATTAATCAAAGATTCACCAAAACCACTGCAAGAGCATTTTATAAAACGCTATCAAAATCTTGAAGAATGGGAACAGAGCCA
>JBALXF010000114.1:0-7974 GCA_036961085.1 Psychromonas sp. | reverse complement strand
GCGCGTTTAAATTTCCATGCATTTGTTAGCTTCGATAATGTTCATTTTAAATTTTCTGATGAATTAAAAATATACCAAAAAATGCAAACCTTGTTGTCTGAGCAAGAAGAGCTGTTACAACGATTGATTGAACAACGTAAACGGCAATGGGATGAACGTTTTAATCTAGCTAAGCAGATGGTCGCGCAATTAATAGTTGATTGTGGCGCAATACGTTTTCAATCTGACAATGCCACAAATGTGATTAATCAAACCACTGATGCATTGCAAAAAAGTGTTCGTGATGCCGAGAGCTTATGTGTTAAACAGTTATTAAAACTGTACCAATTTAAGCAGGCTGATCTCAATGACATTCAACTGCCAGTGAAGGAAGGGCAATGGCAGCTGGATCTTTTTTCTGCCGATAACCTGCAAGAGTTGGGTATTCAGTTGAGTAGCAATATGGCTAAAGGAGCAGGATTAGGTGTATCCATTGATTTAGTCACTGGAGGTCTTACATTAGGCGCTGCAGCACTCACCGGTGGCTTGGCAGGCGCTTTGTGGGGAGTGAAATCCCGGTATTATGATGAGATACATGCAAAGATCAAAGGTTCCCGTTATATCTGTTTAAATGAGGCCACATTGCAAGTTCTATGGTTAAGGCAAAATAAGTTATTGCAAGCATTACAAAAAAGGGGACATGCTAGTTTTGATAAAATTGAATATCAAATAGCAGAGCAAAAAAATCCTGATGATAGTAGTGACTTAAAACAGGGCTTACCAAAAAATTGGTCTAGTTGGTTACGTCAACTGAGCAACCATCCTGAATGGAGTTCCTTAAATACGGGGTCAGTAGAAGTTGAAGCATCTAAACGGATAAGATTGTTAGATAAAATAAGTGCTTCAATTTAATAATTAAATCCCCCGTCATTCCTTTATGAAATAACTTTGAGAGGTTAAATGAAATTAAACAAAATGCCTTTAACCGCTTTGCAAGGTGTTGGTATTAAGATTGCTGAGAAGCTTGAAAAAATAGGGCTGTTCAATGTATCTGATCTGTTATTTCACTTACCCCTGCATTATCAAGATCGCACTCGGATAACCCCTCTATCTGAAATGAAAGAGGGTATGCAGACAACAGTACAAGGACAAGTGATAAATGCTAATGTTGTACAGTTCGGTAAAAGACGGATATTAAAATGTAAAATTAGTGATGGTCAGAGCTCACTAACGGTTAGTTTTTTTAATTTTAATGCGGCTCAAAAACGCAGTTTCTCTACTGGGACAACAGTAAAATTCTTTGGTGAATTAAAACGAGGGTATCAGGGGTTTGAAATGACTCACCCTGATTATCGTTTACTTGATTCAGTTGCAACGGCTTCAGTCGAGCAAACTTTAACCCCTATTTATCCGACGACGGAGGGATTAAAGCAAAATAGCTTACGCCAATTAACCGAACAAGCATTAGGACACCTGCAGCAAAATGGTATTGATGAGTTATTACCAACTCATTTATTATCTCATCCTATTAGCCTCGCTGATGCGCTTCTGTATATCCATAGACCGCCTCCAGATGCTTGTATTGAGCAATTAGAATCTAAAACTCATCCTGCCCAACAGCGCCTGATATTAGAAGAGTTATTAGCTCAGCAGATTGGTATGTTGTCTTTACGGGCAGCGGCGCAGCAACATCAAGCAATTGCGGTTGCCAGTGAGGGCAAACTGCAACAGCTGTTATTGCAGCAATTACCTTTTTCACTGACTAATGCACAGAAGAAAGTCACCTTAGAGATTCAACAAGACATACAACAAACACTGCCGATGATGCGTTTAGTACAAGGTGATGTTGGCTCAGGAAAAACCTTGGTCGCAGCGTTAGCGGCATTGAGTATTATTGAAGCAGGGCATCAGGTCGCATTAATGGCGCCAACTGAATTATTAGCTGAGCAACACTACCTTAACTTTCAAAAATGGTTCGAGCCGCTTAATATTGCTGTTGGCATGCTTTCTGGAAAAATGAGAGTTAAACAAAAACGAGATCAACTGGAAAATATCACTCTAGGTTTATCTAAAATGGTGGTTGGGACGCATGCAATTTTTCAAGACAGTGTGAAGTTTAATAATTTAGCCTTGATTATTGTTGATGAGCAGCACCGCTTTGGGGTTCATCAGCGTTTAGCATTGCGCGAAAAAGGGCGTTCACAAGACTTCGCTCCACATCAGTTGACTATGACAGCTACTCCAATTCCAAGAACCTTAGCAATGACAGCCTATGCTGATCTTAATGTTTCGATTATTGATGAACTTCCTCCGGGACGAACTCCAGTTAAAACTGTTGCACTGGTTGATACGCGTCGAGATGAGGTTATCCAGCGGGTTTATCAGTCTTGTAAAAGCGAAGGCAGGCAGGCTTATTGGGTTTGTACATTAATTGAAGAGTCAGAAGCGTTGGAGTGTCAAGCAGCTGAAGATACTGCCAATGAGCTGCAGTTATCATTGCCGGATTTACGTGTTGGTTTAGTACACGGTCGAATGAAAGGGATCGAGAAAAAGTATGTGATGGATAGCTTCAAAGATGGACAATTAGACTTATTGGTCGCGACTACAGTGATTGAGGTTGGTGTTGATGTCCCTAATTCTAGTTTAATGATCATTGAAAACCCCGAAAGGCTAGGTTTGGCACAGTTACACCAGTTGCGAGGACGAGTAGGCAGGGGCAGTGTTGCCAGTCATTGTGTTTTACTTTATAAAAATCCTCTTTCAAAAACAGCGCAAAAACGATTGCAAGTTTTACGAGAAAGTAACGATGGTTTTTATATTGCAGAGCAAGATCTTGCAATCAGAGGGCCGGGTGAAGTATTAGGCACAAAACAAACGGGTGTTGCTGATTTTAAGATTGCAGATTTATTACGAGACCAAAGTCTATTACCACAAACTCAGCAACTAGCCTTTACTATATTGCAGTCTTTTCCTGAGTTAATAGCGCCACTTACTAAGCGCTGGTTAGGCGATAAAGAACAGTATGCGCATGCTTAAAGCAATAGCCACAAGATGGAAGCTAGTTTTACTAGTTCTTCTTGTGGTTTTAATAGGTCTACTAACTAGCGTCTTTATTCGTAGTTTTAATATTAATGATTATTCGCACTTTATTAGTCAACAGATCGAAAAATCAACGGGTTATCAAGTTAGCTTTCAACAGATCGATTCAAACCTATATCAAAAATCACACTTTTCCATATCCGGGGTTTCTCTCTCGAGTAAGCAACAACAAGAAGATATCTATATTGAGCAAGTTAATATTGAAGTAAAAGACTTTGATATCTGGAATCGCCAATTAGAGCTTCAGTTGTTGCAATTAATTGGTGTAAATATTACTAGTGAGCAGGTCGAGGCTAAGCCTAAGCCTGCAATAAAATTAGGAGATAATGAGTTATTAGCCAGCTTATCCAGCAAAGATATAAACGAGTTAGTACTCAAACGCTTGTATGTGGAAAAGTTAGAGGTTGTAGATTTAAAGGCTGACATCAATAAAGCTCAATGGGAAGTCAAATTACAAGGGGCAAATTTAAGCTCCAACAAGCTGCTTGTGATTGAAAACCATCAATTTAACAATCATTTTCTATCCGCTAATTTTGACTTGCAACTTAAAACCTTTAAAGTACAAAATCCAGCTAAAGACAGATTAAATATTGATGAGTTAGAGCTACAAACTGATTTTAATCTACTTGCTCTTCAAGGTTCTATATTGAGCAATATAAAACGAATTCAACTCAACCTTCCAACAAATGAAGAAATCATTTTCGATACTATTTTAGTCAATGCCGAGCTAGATAAAACTCAGCTATTACTGCATAAGCTATCAGCTAACGTATTTGAAGGGCAACTTGACCTACAAGCCACTGCAAGGTTTGCATTGACGCCATTTTCGTCGAGCGCCATTTCCTTTAAGCAGTTAAACATAGACTCGTTATTGATTAAGGATATGCAACTGCAGTCGGCATTAGTCGAAGAATTCATTTCAAAACCGTCAGACAATAACCCTCAACCTCTCGAGTTACCTGTTGAAAATGTATTTTTAGAACAAGTTAACTTGCAGAGCTTAAATATAAGTAGAGCTGATCAACAAGCAACACTGCTAGTGAGTAATTTAAATAGTAGTATCCAAAACTTACAGATCATCAAAAATAATCAGCTGATAGATTTGCCAGAAAAAGACACAAGCAGTGCTTTTTTTAGTTTGGAGTTTGATTATTTAAATTGGTTTGGGCGTGAATTTGAGGGATTCTCTGTTGCGGGTAGTCTTAGTCAAGACGACCAAAATATAATGCTGATTAAAAAATACATAATTGAGTAATTAATCAGCATGATTTGAAGTTATAAAATTCCAAACTCTTTAAGTTTACGGGTTAAGGTGTTTCTACCCCAACCTAGCAGTTTCGCCGCTTCCTGTTTTTTCCCCTGAGTATGTTGTAATGCCGCTTGTAGCATTATTTTTTCAAACTCAGGTAAAGCGTCTGCTAGAATATTTTCTTTGCCTGATTTTAGCTCTGTTAGTGTCCATTGTTGCAAATCTTGTTGCCAGAGTGGATTGTCGCTATCTTGAGCAGGTTGCTCTGTTTGGCTTAGCTCTGGCGGCAAGTCATAAATATGAACTTCTTGTCCGCTAGTCATAACCGTTACCCAACGACACATATTTTCTAGTTGACGAACATTACCAGGCCAAGGGAGCTGAGATAAATACTCTTTAGTCTCGGGAGTAAGTTGCTTACTTTTAACATTTAATTCTTTAGCGATTTTGTTTAAAAAATGTAATGCCAATAAGCTAATGTCTTCTCGTCTTTCTTTTAGTGCCGGCAATTGCAGGCGAATTACATTTAAACGGTGAAATAAATCTTCACGAAAATCACCAGACTGTACTTTTTTTTCTAAATTTTGGTGAGTCGCGGCGATGATCCGTACATCAACCTTAATGCCTTGGTGTCCGCCGACACGGTAAAATTGACCATCGGCTAGTACCCGTAATAAACGGGTCTGTACATCTAAGGGCATGTCTCCTATTTCATCTAAAAATAAGGTACCACCATTAGCTTGCTCAAAACGACCTTGGCGGTTAGCCGCCGCACCGGTAAAAGCGCCTTTTTCATGACCAAATAATTCAGCTTCGATCAATTCTTTAGGAATTGCGGCCATATTAAGGGCAATAAAAGTGTTCTTTTGGCGTGGGCTATGTTTGTGTAAGGCTTGTGCCACAAGCTCTTTACCAGTCCCCGATTGTCCATTAATCAGTACACTCATGCTGGAGTTTGATAAACGTCCAATAACACGAAATACCTCTTGCATCGCGGGCGCTTCACCAATAATTTCTTGAGATGCAGCGAGTTCTTCTGGTTTTTTCTTTTTTTGTTTTAACTCAGCGCTATGGCTAATTGCACGTTTAATCAGCGCCGTTGCTTCATGGATATCAAAGGGTTTTGGTAAATATTCAAAAGCACCACTTTGATAAGCATTTACAGCACTGTCTAAATCGCTGTGAGCCGTCATGATAATAATAGGGATTAATGGGAAACGAGCATGAATACGCTCCATTAATTCGATGCCATCTATGCCGGGCATGCGTACATCTGAAATAATTACTTCTGGCTGCTCTATTAAAAGTTGTTGCCATAAGCATTCACCATCATGAAAACTGGCATATTCAATATTTTCAGCTTTAAGTGTACGCTCTAAAACCCAACGGATGGCGTGGTCATCATCCACTATCCAAGCTGAAGCCATTTGCTATTCTTCCTTTATTAAATTAGTTAAACGTATTATTTTAGTTGCAAATAGATTGAGTATTTACTACATATTTATATGCTCAAGGGTAAATAAATCAAAAATTCTGTGTGTCCCGGGGCGCTTTCAAATTCAACACTACCATTATGTTGTTTGATCAACTCTTGTGCGATAGATAGGCCTAATCCTGTACCATCACTTCGTCCGGTGACCATAGGGTAAAATATTGTATCCCGCAGCGCCTTAGGGATCCCCGGGCCATTATCAATTACTTTGATTTCAGCTGCTAAACGTTGCGGAGTGCCGTTAATGACGACTTGATGCGCTGTCCGTGTTTTTAAAACTATCTCGGAGCGTATCTCCGTTTGAGAAGTCAGTGATTGCACTGCATTTTGAATGATATTTAAAAGTGCTTGTTGCAGTTGGTCTGGCTGCATTTCAAAATCAGGAATACTTGGGTCATAGTCCATTTTTATTTGAATATGCTCAGGTAGCTCTATGCTGACTAATTTTCGTACTTTTTCGATAACAGAGTGGAGATTATACGATTCACGTTGACCTCGAGTTTGTGGGCCTAATAGTCGATTAACTAACGCACTTAAACGGTCCGCCTGTTCAATAATTATTTGGGTAAACTCTTTAAGTTCTGGATCGGGTAATTCATTTTCTAATAATTGTGCTGCGCCTCGCAATCCACCGAGTGGATTTTTAATCTCATGAGCGAGTCCCCTCACTAATTCTTGCGCTGCTTTTTGTTGATGCTGCTGATAATGTACTTTACTAATTTTACGTTGTTGCTCAATACAGCGCATCTCAATAATAACGTGGTCAGCGTTTTCAAAGTTTAAGTAACTGGCGCTCAATGCAATAAGAACAGGGTGCTCATCAACGATTAAGGTTGCTTCACCTTCGGTAAATGCATTCTTATTAAGAAAAACATTTTCAATATATTTCGGATTAAATTGATAATACTTAGCTAAGTGATGCAGCGGTTGTTGATCTAAGCGTTGTGCGCTTTGTGATAATAAAAACTCGCTTGCTGGATTCGCATAAATAAGCTTTAAATCCGAGTTAATAATAACAAAGGCGGTATTAGCTTCTTCAAGAATGGCAAGTGAAAGTTTATCTGATTGTTTAGTTATCATTGTTTGCCTTATTCATCAACTACAGCCCTTTGTTTGCTCTTTGTAAGTGCACGGTAACTATTTGTGTTAATGCCAGTATGTTGCCATTTTCATCAAGTAATTGGACTTGCACTTGATGGGTTCCGCGATCGATATTTTGGGCGCTAATAGTCGGTGAAATTTGCGGACTACCTAATGCTTGGCCATCTAAAAAAAGTTGTAATTTATGGGTGTTCTTCTTAACCGGTTCGGTTGTTACGTGAATATTGATGGTGCCATTATTGCTACGTAATGCCGTATCATCTTCAGGAGAGATAATTGTTGCTTGATATTCAATAACAGGTTCGTCAGTGACCTGTGAACTTAAATTATCGCTTTTAACTGATTTTGTTGTCGTTTGTATATCGCTATTTAATATATTGTCATTATGAACTTCAATCTGCTCCGTTCCCGGTAGTGCAGTATCAGAAAAGTGCGTTTTACCATCTTCATCAACCCAGTGGTAAATCTTGGTTTGTGCAGCAAGCGACGAAGTAGAAACAACAAAACAAAATAAAGATGAAAAACATAACAAAAACAATTTCATATATAAAATCCTAAATGATAAAAAAGTACTGTTAATTGTGGGGCATCATCTGAATTTAGGCAATAAAAGCGCGAAGAGAATGAAAAAATGACGCAAAAAAAATTTCAAATATCAGACTTTGATATGAAAAATCCCTTTGCGTACAGTGCCTCTAAATAATGATTACTTAGAAGCACTTATAAGAGAAGGGTTTATACGCTGTAGTATAAATCGAACTCTTTTGGATGTGTTGCTTGAGATACCGCTTCACATTCAGCAATTTTTAAATCAATGAATGCATCAATAGTATCATTTGAGAAAACACCACCTTCAAGAAGGAACTCACGATCTGCGTCTAGAGCAGCTAAAGCTTCTTCAAAAGAAACCGCTACTTGTGGAATCGCATCTGCTTCTTCTTTTGGAAGGTCGTATAGATCTTTATCTAGTGCTTCACCTGGATTGATTTTGTTTTTGATTCCGTCAAGACCAGCCATCAACATTACAGCAAAACCTAGGTATGGATTCATTGTT
>JBALXF010000113.1:0-8011 GCA_036961085.1 Psychromonas sp. | reverse complement strand
ATTTGGATTAAAACTATTCCTGCCGATCTAAGTGAACTACATGCCGCTAGAAAATTATTTGAGAAAATAAGTGACTTAGACCTGTCGGTTGATTATTTAATTAATAATGCTGGTTTTGGAAAATTTTGCGAATTTTCTGGAGAGAGCTTTGAAACTTATCATAAAATGTTGCTGTTAAATATTAATGCATTAGTAGAGCTTACTCATTTATGCCTACCTGTAATGATAAATAAAAATAGTGGCGGCATTATTAACGTAGCTTCTATTGGCTCTTTTCAGCCTTTACCATACCAAACTGTTTATGGCGCATCTAAAGCCTTTGTATTAAGTTTTTCAGAAGCTCTTTCGGGTGAACTCTTAAATACAGAAATTCGCGTTATGGCGTTGTGTCCCGGAACGACAGAGTCTCGCTTTATGGAAAATGCGAGTGCTGATACATCCAATATGAATTTAGCTCCTGCAGACAAAGTCGTTAAATCTGCGCTCACGGCTTACGCAAAAAATAAAATGTATACAGTATCGGGGAAAATTAATTACTTAGTCTCTTTAATACCCCGATTAGTTTCACGTAAAAGGACAGTGAAAATAGTTGTGAACATGTTTAAGGATAATGTATTAGGAAAAAAATCAGCTTAGTTTTAAGGATCGCCTAATAAGTTATTCAAATGGACGAAACAGTTGGTTTGGTATTCGCTGCAACGTGTCTCGCCATATGCTTTAGCCCGGATCACGAAAATCGTTGCGTGTTCCAATTTTAATTTATAGTGTTCTCTAAAATCACATCTGTGGGTGGCTCATAATCAAGGTTAGTGCTGGGGAATAATTATGGGACAGGTAGAAATATTAATAATTATTAAGCAGTAAGCACTTAATCAATATTTTTAGTTGATTTCACTAAACTTACATTAAAATATTCCATTCATAACGGGCATAATTTCATTATAAAAAACATAAAGATATTTTCCTTGTCCCGTTTTCTAGCAGAATAAAAAGCAAAATAAGTTGAGTGAAAATCAGCGCTTCGGCTCTACTGCATTGCTTCTATCTATCCTGGAAGATATCAAACTCGGTATCTGTTCAAACTGAGCTGACATCTGTTCAACTAAGGTTAAAAATGCCTGATTCTTTTTGGGGCGGAATTTTCTATCCGTGTAAAGCAGATAAAAGGCCATGGGGCTGGGGTGTAAATGCTCCAATATGCTAACTAGTTGACCACTTTCGAGCAGTGGCTGTGCTTCGTACCAGCTGACGTAAGTTATGCCCAGACCCTGCACTGCAGCCTTAGTGCATAAGCGGAAGTCTTCAAACATCATATCAACATCTTTTAGTTGAAGATTTACGTCGGTAAAACTCCAGGGTAATGCTTTTCCGTTGGCGGAAATCGCAATCAGCGGTTGTTTGGTTAACTCATCTAGGCTGTTAATTGGCCCTGTTTGAGCTAATAACTCAGGCGCAATAAACACTCCATACCTGATTTTAAATAACTCTTGGGCAATCAAATTTGAATCGTTTAACGGTCCCTGACGAAAAGCAAAATCGAGTTGGTGTTCCTGGAAATTTAAATAATCATTGCTATCTATCAGTTCAATTTTAACCTTGGGATTTTGTTTTTTGTAATCAATTAACCAGTCAGAAAGAGGCCCGTTAGAAAAACCTATCGGTGCTGTGATTCTAAGTGTGCCGCTAGTAACTTGGTGACGATAGAGTGACCAGTCTAATATTTGTTGCTGATCATATTGCAGCTGCCTTGCGAGGGGGAGAAAACTTTGACCTTCATCGGTTAACGACAAAGCTCGGGTAGTGCGTAATAATAATTTACAACCCAGTTGTTGCTCCAACTGACCAATCCGGCGACTGACATTACTGGCCGGCTGATTCAAAAATTGTGCTGCTTTTGAAAATGAATTGAGCTTTACTACTTCTACAAACCAACAAACGGCTTCTAAATCCATTCTATTATTCCAATATTGACATAGTGAATTGACATTTAACCCACTTATCATATTAACCCATATGGAATATCCTGTCTGCATCAGATAACTCATTGAGAGAGAATTAGAAATGAAGACTATCACCAGAACTGATTATCTCTCCTGCGAATATTGATATAACTGAAAACTGGCTTTAGTTTACTCAAAAAGCTGCGGGTAATTATTTTATTAAAACAGGTATAAATTATGAAAGTGGACTTAAGCAAAGCGGTATTAATTGTAGGTGGCTATGGTGTTGTAGGGAGTCAAATTGCACAAATTTTCAGGCTGCGTCATCCTGATATCCCGCTGGTGCTAGCTGGACGTAACCCATCTCAGGCGGAGCAGCTTGTGAAGCAAATTGGCAATGCCGTAGCGGTTAAATTGGATATAGAGTCTGAGTCTCCGTTAGTAGCATTGAAGAGCCTCCCGGCCGTCGTGCTGAGTGTGGTGAATGATCCCTACAATCACTTGCTAATTGACAGTGCACGTAACGGAATTGCGTATGTAGATATTGCTCGTTGGACCGAACGAATGCGTGAAGCCACAGTGCAAGCTTCGCTTGAGAACCTGCGCGCACCGCTAATGTTGAGTTCTGCCTGGATGGCTGGAGTGGCTGTGCTACTTGCAAAGGCGGCAAGTAAGCCCTTTAAATCAGTGAGTAATATTGATGTTGATATTCTGTTTGCCATGGCCGATAAGGCGGGGCCAAATTCAGCCGAGTATATGGACAGAATGGCGATACCTTTTGACATTACTGTCAATGGGAAAAAACAGCAGCGGTTTCCGTTTAGTGATGCAAAAAAAGTTACATTTCCGGGAGGCTTTACCGGTAAGGTACACCGTTTTGATGTTCCTGATCAAGTGACGTTACCGGTTACTACTGGCTCAGCGAGTGTTAATGGGCGCATCGGTTTTGATGATAATTTTGCCACCGCGAGTATTGCCTTTATGGCGAAATACGGAATTATGAAATTTCTTAACAGACCAATGTTTGACGGTGTTCGCCGCAGCCTTATGTACAATCCTGGACAGGGCGCTGCCCATGAAATTGTAATTGAAATAGAGGGGATAGCTTCAAGCGGGCAACCTAACAAAGAAAAGGTAACTGTGGTAGACCCTCTGGGGCAAACTCACCTGACTGCTTGTGGTGCTGTGATTCAACTGGAGCGGGTGCTTGGATTGGATGGTTATCCGGCTCTTTTGCCTGGTGTACATTTCCCTGATCAAAATGAAAATATCGATAATGCACTGATGTTATTTCGTGATAATGGGGTAATTGTAGAAGGTTTACCTAGTGAAAGTCGGGCGAGGTAATACCAATTGTAAAAATACATAACCATCAGAAATTAGTTGGTTACTTAATACAATTGTATTCTCTTAGCTAAAAAAAATAAAATTGCATTATTTTTTAATCTTAAAACACCTAACAACAAGCCCTGAGGTGGATCGCCAGTAAAAATTAGCTATTCTATTTATTGCAAATTTTAACAACGGTGAGCCTTCCCGCTTCCAAGTACTTTGATTCATCCTAGGAGGTGTTGGTTTTCCAACACCTAAATATGATTCTAACCCACTTAAATGCCAATGATCTGATGATGCTGTTATGTGGCTTTTGTTTGTTGTTGTTCATAATGGGCTTTTGCTCGAAATGAATAACGTATTAAACAACTCTGGACACCCATCAATTATCAATTATATCCTTTCAAAGCATGTTAGTTTTGAACACGCCAGGAAAGGAGTTGCTTAAAGTGAAAAATAACACATTGCGATTTCTTCGTGAATTTAGCCAGCGATCATTACTCTCTTAGCAAATAATTATGTTGCAACCTGAGTTCCGAATTATCCACCGTATATTAATGAAGTTATGCAGATATATTTAACAGCTTCAATGCACTAAAATATACAAGACGAATTGGGATAAAAAACTTTTTAATACGACATTACGACATAAAGGGAAGTGTTTAAAATGGAAATTAGAAACAAGAACATTATCGTAACTGGTGCAACTTCAGGTATAGGAAACATCCTGACAAAAAAACTTTTTAATGAAGGTGCTAACGTGGCATTTTGTGGTAGATCATGCGAAAAGATGTCTAAGCTATTACATGATTTAAAAGGTGTCCGTGGCAAGGCTTATCATGAAACCTTTGATGCAACAATATATCAAAGTGTTTCCCAATTCATCCAGAATACAATTTCTGAATTAGGTGAAATAGATGTACTTGTGAATTGTGCAGGAGCTAATTCTTCTCGCAGCCCCGTCTCTGATATTGATATTGCCGATCTAGAGTGGATGCTGAAAGTTAATATGATATCTCCTTTCGTTTTCATGAAGGAAGCATACAACCTATCCATGATTAAAAGAAATGAAGGGATGGTGATTAATGTGTTGTCAACAGTATGCTCCTTTTCTAATGAGGGTATAGGATCATATACAGCATCTAAAGCAGGTTTCGATTCATTGACAAAAGTATTTAGGAAAGAAGTAAGAGATGCTGGTATCAAGGTATGTTCCATCTATCCTGGTGGTGTTGATACTCCATTTCGTGATACCTCTAGGCCTCAATATTTACATCCCGATAGTGTTGTTGAAGCTATTTTGTATATGTTGAAACAGGGAAGTAACTCATGTGTCGATGAACTTGTAATTAGGCCGATGATAGAAAAGAATTTTCCATAAATGATAAGTTATGATAACTCTGGACATATATCAATTATATTGATCGAATTTGATGAAACAGGCGGTATTGAAATTCCAATTGGCAAAAGTGTTTAAGCTTGGGTGAGTGCAAAAAGTTTTCTCAGCTCTTGGTTCAATCGATATGTTAGGTGGTGCGACTTTACGACTATCAGCAATCAAGAGTTACTTGGGAAGTTTCTAAAGGTTAAAAAACTTATTTTTATGATTTATTCCACGTCTGGTGATAGTTAATGTGCATATTTGTATCAAGTATTCAGATCTTATTCATGATTAAGTGGAGGCTTTTTTTGAAAAAATTAAACGGCACTTTTTATCAATCGAAAGTGCCATCTAAAAACTATCTGGTCTTATTTAGAAATCTTCACTGTTGTTGGATCAATGTCATACTGACTTGCTAAATATTGTAGATATCCCAAGTCTTCACACATGCTTTTCCCCGGTTCATCCGATATCTTTGCAACTGGCTTACCATTAACAGTCACCATTTTTATCACAATACTCAAGGGTATATTACCCACATCATTCATCAGATTTGTACCGATTCCAAATGACACTTTTACCCGACCTCTAAAGCGTTTCCATATTTCAATCATGCGTGGAAAATCTAATGAATCACTAAAGACTAATGCTTTATTTAGTGGATCAATCCCCATGTCTTGGTATAAACGAATCGCTTTTTCACCCCAAATAAATGGACATCCACTATCATGTCGTAAACCATCATAAAGCTTACCAAAATAGGGGTCTGAAAAATCCCTTACAAAAGAATCCATTGAGTAACAATCAGTTAGAGCAATACCCAATCGTCCTCTATACTCCCTGACCCAACCTTCTAATGCTGCTGTTTGTGCATCAGCGAGTCTAGTAACGGCCTGCCAGCTTTGAAACCATTCATGCGCCATGGTACCCACTACAGGTAGATCTAAGGTGCTTGCAAAATGTACACTACTGGTACCTACAAAAACATTTGGTAACTCTACCTTTAACGTCTGTAATACCTCTTCTTGCCATTTTTTACTTGCCCGACGTCGAGTCCCAAAATCAATAAAATTAAAACCGCTTAAGTCATCTTGTTTTTTGAGTAATGCGATTTTAGCAGCCAATTTTTCTCGCGCTAAAAACAAGTCAAAGCCATCACAATTAATATGAGTATGTAACTCACTAATAATGGATAATGCATAGATTTCAAATAAACTTACGTGCAATAAAGGCCCATCAAAACGTAAACTAATACTTTCACCGTCTGAATGTAAATGAATAAACTTGATATTGAGTTTAAACATTCTTAAGAATTCAATAAAATCAGGTTTAATATAAGACAGCTTAGAAAGATATTCTAATTCTTCATCAGTAAAAGATAAGGTACAGAGGTGTTCAAGTTGACGATTAAGCTCTGGTATGAGCGTTGTTAAATCAAGGTATTCTTTATTACGACAAGCAAACTTCCATTGCACATTAACAAGACGAAACTCAGCGGTATGGTAGAAGGCCTGCAACATAGTTATCTTATAAAAATCTATGTCCATCAAGCTATCAATTAACCAACGATCCATTTTATTATTGCTCATCACAACTCCAATTCATTACTGTTACTAATAATCTTAGCACCTGCAGAGAGCATAAGGGTGCAGGCGGCTTTGGTTGAGTCACTTTCTATACCTCGGCAAGCGGCCAAATTAACAATCACTTCAAACCCTGCTTTACACAGTTGTAACACTGTTGTTTTGACACAATAATCAGTTGCTAAACCACCTGCTATAACTGTTTGAATGTTGTGATTTTTCAACCATTCAATTATGCCAGTGCCTTCACTTTCTTCAAGATCATGATAACAAGCACCATAAGGATGTTTAAGAGGATCAACTCCTTTTTCAATCAAAAAGTCATAACTACTCTCTCGAGGTATTCCTGGAAGTAAGCTATTACCCAATGTTCCGACAACACAATGTGCAGGCCATTGTATATCTAAATTAGGGTATTCACCCTTTACTGGTGTCATAATTTCATCGGGAGAATCTGCGATCCAAGGGGCTTGTGCCGGATGACAATCCTTGCTAACTATCCTGTAATTTGCAAACTGTGCTTGAGCATTTAACTCGTCAGCAATCAAATGACCATCGACAACAGGCAATTCAGCAGGGCAAATAGGCGTAAAACCACACTGCGGATCGATATCAAAACTGGCTGTTTTAAGTTTATCAATTTTGATCATTTTTACTCCTATACAACTTTTATCCAATTTAATCCCTATTACATACATTAATTACACTCAATGCTAGCATTTTTAATTTAGTGGCACTAACTCTGGACTCCCATCAATTTTAGCTACCGTATCTTCAAAATTATTTACGGTGTGCAAGTATTGGCTATCTAGTGTCTTTACCTGAGTGTCCGCTGTCATTGGGGAGTAATGTGTCTATGAGTGTTTACTCATCTATAATAAAGTGTCATAGCTGTTATTACATATAATAATAGAAAATTGAAGTATGCAGGTGTACATGAGTCGTTTTAAAAATAGGGAGAGTCATGGAAGAATCCGCAAATCATTTCGATAAAAATATTTAATAAAATAACTGAGTCCATAATGAAAAATCTATCCAGAAGAATATTTATTAAAAATAGTGTAATTGGCGCATTTAGCCTTACGGGCATACTACAAGTTTTTACAAGCAATTTAACAGCGGAAGAAAAGCCTTTAATGTTTATTAACCATCTAATTGACGCTTTAAGAGCGACTAATAACCCTGTGTGTGAAATCGCTGCTGCTAAGCTTCTTTTATTGAAAGATAATAAATCAAGCTATGACCTGCATTTACGAAATGCCAACCTAAATAATGAAGAAATCGACCTAATTGCAAAAGCAATAAAGACTGTTGATGTTGAAGGTGGACCTTCGTTACAATCCTTTAGCATGAGTTATAGCCCAAATTTACGAGATCACGGGGTGTTGAGTTTAGTCAAAACATTACCTTCAACTGTGACAGAGATTGGACTGGTTCAATGTGGAATTAGCGACAAAGGTGGAGAAGCGTTACTGGTGTGGGCAGCAGGGGCCCCAAAGCTTCACTGGTTATGTGTAGAAAAAAATTATTTTTCTAATAAAACAAAAGAGCAATTCATTAAGTTAGGCAAAGAGAGAAATCATCTTCTAGTTGTCGTTTAATTTTTAATAAATATAAACAGGAGCAGTGACGACTGAGCTAGACTCTTTATCGATTGTATTTTAGATCAAGACCAACAGTTAATTATTTCCTATCACTATATACAACCTAAACCCTTCATATTACTCCTCAATACAAACCCTGTTATCGATAGAAAGTTAAGTGTTCAATAATGA
>JBALXF010000112.1:0-8014 GCA_036961085.1 Psychromonas sp. | reverse complement strand
CTTCTATTTCTCGCCATTTTCTGGCTTTTTTTGTTATGCATTTAGGCGTAGTAAATAAAATATCATGATCCTGCAACTGTTCACTAAGTTGGGTATTATATTGCATGTTATCTTCCTTGTATTAAGCAGTAAAATATCGCGTTAGACATACAATAAATCGTATAGATTACAGATTTATGATCCTTAGGTTTTATTTTAATATTTTGATCTCAGCCCTCAGCACCCCCGTATTTTTCAATCACTTGATTTAATAACCCGATCAACTACCCTTTATTTTAGGTTGACGAGGAGATGGACGTTTCTAAATTAACCTAATAAAAGGATTTTTAAAGAGGTTACCGGATGACCGCTGCGTATAAAAAAGCCCTAGGTTTTACCCTAGTTGAATTATTGATCACCCTACTTGTTCTGTCCGTCTTATTATCAATAGGCGTGACTAACTATACTGGATTATTTTCCCAGCAAGTCTTAACTCAGACTGCTGAGCGTGTTTATCATTTTCTGCGTTTAGCCGAGACTGAAGCCATTTCACGAAACAAAATTATTTATGTCCACTTCTGCCAATCTCAAGATACTCAGCAATGGAAAATGGCAATGACGGACTTAACGGCTTGTGATTGCTTTAGTAGCAGTTCATGTTTGTTAAGCGGTAATGACCGTGTTGAAGAATTGAGTGATGGTAAAACACTGTTTGCAGATATTAACTTTGCTGGAGAGCAAGCCTCATATAAACCGATGCGCTTCCATGTGAATATAGGTAACGTAACGCTAACCGATATCAGCGGCAACCAACTAAAAGTAATTCAAGGCGTATACCGTTTGCGTATCTGCTCTCCTAATAAAGCTCAATTAGGCTACAAAAAATGCTAATTAAGAAAAAAGGGTTTTCATTAATAGAATTATTGGTCGCGCTACTTTTAGGCATGCTGCTTTTAGCAATGGTTATTAGCTTATATGTTTTAACCGTTTCTAATGGAGCTAAAAGTTTAAAATATTCTCGTCTGCGCACAGATTTGCAATCAATGATGGCACTTATTGAAACTGATATACGCCGTGCAGGTTATGGTGGTAAGGTATTTCTAGTCGCAAGTGGCGGTACACAAACCGTCGATTGGTTAGATAACTGCATCATTTACTCCTATGACTCAGATTTAAATGAACAACTCGATGATATAAATAAGATGGGGTTTAGGTTTAATAGTGAGCAAAATGCGATCCAATTTGGTACTGCAGTTAACCCCCTCGCAAGTAAATGCTTTGAGCAAGGTAATTGGTTTGCGCTCTCAGACAATCAGTTTATAAAAATCACGGCTTTAGAATTTACTGTTAGTAGTGCAACTAATACGACTGGGACAGTCACAATGCGTACTGTTGAAATTGATTTGGCAGGTGAGTTGGCTGCTGATGCTGATTTTAAACACGCTATCAATACTAAGGTGCAAGTGCGTAACCTAGAATTTAATAATTAAATATCAAGCGAGATGAGTAAATCTGTTTCTGCATCTTCATTTGAGGTGAGTTTAATCTTTGTATCTTGCTGTTATTGATGAATTATATTCTTTATTCTCTCTACTCAATCAAAGTTTAATGTTTAAGTGATTTTAGTCACATAAAGGATAAAGTGATAGACATCACTTTGTTTATCTATCTACACTTGCAGCGTTTATATTTCATTTCTGTTAAAGCTAATTTTTCATCCGAGGTGCCATTTGTACTCTATACCCGCAACCTATTGGTTAAGCTTATTCTTTATTACTTTTTATTCGACTTGGGGAATTTTTTTACCATTTTGGGGAGCTTGGTTATCAAGTAATGGTATCTCTAGTGAGAATATAGGCTTACTTTTTACGCTTGGTTTAGTATTACGTTTTGTAAGTAGTCTGTCTCTGTTATCAAAAGTCTCATCGGCTAAGTCAATATTGCGTTTATTGCGCATATTAATCTTTTGTAATTTGATCGCTTTTTCCTGTTTGCTATTCACTCAGGGAGAATTGTGGATGGCCGTGCTCACCCTAGTGATTAACTTTGCAATAGGGCCCTTAATGCCCTTGGGCGATATTGTCGGCATACGCCTAGTTAATCAAATTGGAATAGATTATGGCAGAGTCCGACTATTAGGCTCTGTTAGTTTTATTATTGGTTCAACCGTAGTCGGGTGGTTAATTGTTGCTAATGGTGAACAAGCTATTTTATGGTCAATTGTGTTTTTAGTATTAATTATGTGGTTGCTCAGTTTATTAAACTTAACACCGAAATTACAAGAACAACCCAAAGCCGTTAATGAGCCTAAAACGTCACTTTGGAGTTTATTTAAAAAACGTGATGTATTGATATTTTTAGTCATTATTGGTGCTATTCAAGGCAGTCATGGTGCCTTTTATGCGTTTGGTACCATTTACTGGAGTGAAGTTGGTCTTAGTGGAGCAAGCATCGCTGGGTTGTGGGCGATCGGGGTCGCGGCTGAAGTAATCTTAATGCGCTTTAACATTAAGTTGTTTAAAAGTTGGTCAATTAAACAGATGCTTTTATTGGGTGTTATTGCCGCTATTTTACGTTGGCTAGTATTTGCAGGCACTGATAATTTTTATATTTTAGCTTTTATACAAACCTTTCATGCCTTTACTTTTGCGGTGACTCATCTGGCGGCTATTCGCTATATTAGCTTTCAAAAAGACAATGAAATCGTCTTGTATCAATCCCTATATTCAGGTGTTGCTTTAGGCTTGATGATGGCAATATTTACTTACGTGGCTGGTTTCTTTTATGAAGATCTGAAAGGCGGGGTATTCTTAATTATGTCATTGTCATTACTACCTATTTTGGGGTTTATCAAAATATGGAAAGTAGAATAATAAGTTAGGGTCTGTTGATCTTTCAAGGTTGCTTTTGCAGTTGTTTGTTGGCTATTTATATAATGCAGAGCCTATCTAGTGTGGTTGTTCCACATAAATAGGCGATAACGCAGTAGCAATGGTCAACAAACGCTGCCCTTCGGGTTCATCTCAAAGCGTTTTGCTCATTGTTGAGTGAAATTCGCTTAGATGACTAGGCCACATCTCACTCGCCGCGATCAAAATACTTTGAGATTGAACAAAATTCAATCGGTAAAGATCTACAGACCCTAAAAAATTGCTTTTATAATTGAACTTTTTAAGTATTTGTTAGACCAATATTCGGTAAAGATAATCGAATCAGTTGGAGGTAACATCATTAGTCTTTCTATAGACATTGAATTTTCAAAAAAAAACCTCATATATAAAGAAAAGAATGTTTTCAATTAATAGGATCTAACATGTTTGCACGATTATTTTTGATTTTTACCAGCGTTTCATTACTAGAGATTTTCGTTCTGGTTAAAATAGGTGGCTTTTTAGGGGCTTGGCCGACGGTTGCTTTAGTGGTTGTTACGGCATTAATAGGCTCGGCACTAGTCCGTAGTCAAGGTTTACAGTTATTACAACAATTACAACAACGTATGGCAAACGGTGAAATGCCAGGCCAGCAATTAGTCGAAGGCATTATGTTAATTATTACCGGAGTATTATTAGTGACTCCTGGTTTTGTTACCGATATTTGTGGACTTTTATTATTACAACCAACAATAAGGGCCGCTATTGCTAAGTTTATTTTAGCAAATGTGAAACTCAGCCCAGCTTCTTCAATGTCTGGTGGTTTCTACCAATCTTCAAACAGCTCACCTTTTGGAGCTGACCCACATAATAAGAATGTACAAGAAGATGTTATTGAAGGTGAATTTGAACGTAAAGACGATAAAAAATAGTGTTTTTAGACTTGCTTCAAAGAAGTGAGTTTATTATGTCAAAACAAGTTTTAAAATTTAAATAGTGGGTCAGAATAGGCCGCTGTTTAATCAAACGGTAATACATTAACAATAAAGTTCTGCTTATAAATTTTAAGCAGGAAAAGGGGATAAGTGTGAATCTTAAAAATTCAACAACACTACGGAGTTTCAAAAAGTACCAACCGCGTCAAATTGCAAAATTTGTCAGAGCATTTTTTAATGGGCGAATTTTCATTGTTGGACTTGGCCGATTGAGAGTTATCGAAGGTAAAGTGGTTGCCTATCGTCATCAAAAAAATGAACGCAATATTCTAATTGTGGTTAGTGAACTAAATAAAATAATAAAAGAATTATCCCAGCCTAAAGTAGGCTCGGCGTAATGCCCTCGTAAGAGCTGCAGTAAAACAGCATCTAAGCCACACTTTTTTATCTGTTTAAAATTTTTTATCTTTTTCACTTGATAATCTATTTTCTGCCCCCATTTATTTATCCTCAAGCTATTGGGGATAACCTCAATCAACATTTAAGGAGAGACCATGACTATTCGTCCATTACACGATCGTGTTATTTTAAAACGTACTGAACAAGAAACTAAATCGGCAGGTGGTATTGTACTAACAGGAAGTGCAGCTGAAAAATCAACCCGTGGTGAAGTTATTGCAGTAGGTAACGGTCGTATGTTAGATAATGGTGAAGTAAAACCACTTGCAGTTAAAGTGGGCGATACTGTTATTTTTAGCGAAGGTTACGGTCTAAAAACAGAGAAAATCGAAGGTCAAGAAGTACTTATCCTGAGCGAAAGTGACATTCTTGCAGTTGTTGAATAAACACCTATTTTAAATCTAACTCCGTTTTCTATTTAATTAGAAACGTATATCTTAAGTAAGAATTAAAGGAAAATAAAAATGTCTGCAAAAGAAGTTAAATTCGGTAATGATTCTCGTATAAAAATGTTAGACGGCGTAAACGTATTAGCGAACGCTGTTAAAGTAACACTAGGCCCTAAAGGACGTAACGTCGTAATCGACAAAAGCTTTGGCGCTCCGCAAATCACTAAAGATGGTGTAACGGTAGCAAAAGAGATCGAACTTGAAGATAAGTTTGAAAACATGGGCGCACAAATGGTTAAAGAAGTTGCGTCACAAACAAATGATGCAGCCGGTGACGGAACAACGACTGCAACAGTACTAGCACAAGCTATTATTGCTGAAGGCCTAAAAGCCGTTGCTGCTGGTATGAATCCGATGGATCTTAAACGTGGTATCGACAAAACAGTTAAAGCAGCTGTTGTTGAACTGAAAAAACTATCTACTCCATGTGCTGACTCTAAAGCGATCACACAAGTAGGTACTATTTCAGCTAACTCTGATGTTGAAATTGGTGAAATCATTGCTTCTGCAATGCAACGTGTTGGTAACGAAGGTGTTATCACTGTTGAAGAAGGCCAAGGCTTAGAAACTGAATTAGATGTTGTAGAAGGCATGCAATTTGATCGTGGTTACTTATCTCCTTACTTCATGACTAACCAAGAAGCGGGTACGGTTGAACTTGAAAGCCCATTCATCTTATTAGTTGATAAGAAAATCGGTAATATCCGTGAATTACTTCCAACACTAGAAGCAGTTGCAAAAGCATCTAAACCATTATTAATTATTGCTGAAGATGTTGAAGGCGAAGCATTAGCTACACTAGTTGTAAATAAATTACGTGGCATAGTGAAAGTTGCAGCGGTTAAAGCACCTGGTTTTGGTGACCGTCGTAAAGCGATGTTACAAGATATTGCTATCCTGACTTCTGCGACTGTTATTTCTGAAGAGATTGGTTTAGATCTTGAAAAAGTACAGTTAGAAGATTTAGGTCAAGCTAAGCGTATCGTTATCAATAAAGATGAAACAACTATCATTGATGGTGTTGGCGAAGAAGCTGCAATTAAAGCGCGTGTTGGTCAAATCAAGCAACAAATTGAAGCATCTTCAAGTGATTACGACAAAGAAAAACTACAAGAACGCTCAGCTAAACTAGCTGGTGGTGTTGCGGTAATTAAAGTTGGCGCATCAACTGAAGTTGAAATGAAAGAGAAAAAAGACCGTGTTGATGATGCATTACATGCAACGCGCGCGGCAGTTGAAGAAGGTGTTGTAGCGGGCGGTGGTGTTGCCTTTGTACGTGTTGCAGGTTTATTGAAAGGCTTAAAAGGTGACAATGATGACCAGAATGTTGGTATTCGCGTTGCACTTAAAGCAATGGAATCACCGCTTCGTCAAATAGTATCAAACTGTGGCGAAGAAGCATCAGTAGTTGCGAACAATGTTCAACAAGGTGAAGGAAACTACGGTTACAATGCAACGTCGGGTGAATATGGCGATATGTTGGAAATGGGTATCCTTGATCCAACTAAAGTAACACGTAGTGCATTACAATTTGCAGCATCTGTTGCAGGTCTAATGATTACCACTGAATGTATGATCACAGACCAACCTGTTGAAGCTTCTGCAGGTCCTATGCCTGATATGGGTGGTATGGGTGGAATGGGCGGTATGATGTAGTAGATTTAAAACTCTATAATTATAGCTCTAACCATTTACAGAAAAGCCCGAATAGCAATATTCGGGCTTTTTTATTAGCTGTTTATCAATATCTAATAACACTTTTGTTATGTATTAATTGTGGATAAAGCGAAAGTTATCTTCCAGCCAAACCTAATGCCTGCTTTAAGCCTCATAGCTGTCATTGGTGATACTTTTAATGAGCGTTAACTATGAGTCTAGAGCCATCATATAACCATCTTTTTTCTATCTTGCTTTGGGGAACAAACCTTTAAAATATTTGCTCTATTTACCTGCTGAAACTACCCCATATACGCTCGCTTTCTCCCTGATATAACCATCAGTAGTGCCTGCTTAGTAATCCATACTATTAAGACGGCATGCACTCATTGTGTACGAATATTTTCCCGGAACATTACGATGTTTATCGCTTTAGTTTCGACACAGTGAGTGCCTCAAACTCGTTAACGAATACTCAGGGCTCGCAAATACTGCTCATTATATTGCTTTCGAAGAGTTTGAGATGCATGCAATTGTAATGAAGGAGGTTTGTATGATTTCACATTTAGATAGTATCGATTATAAAGCATTTATTGGGTTGGATTGGGCGGACGATAAACACGATGTCTGCGTGCAGGATGGGGTTACAGGGAAGCGTGAATTTGCAGTCATTAAACATAATATAAATGAAATAGAGTCTTGGGCCAAAGGATTGTATCGGCGTTTCGGAGGTCAAATCGCCATTGCTGTTGAGCTATCTAAAGGGCCAATAGTTTACGCTCTGCAACACTTCGACTTTTTTACCATTGTCCCAATCAATCCAACAACATTAGCTAAATATCGTACGGCATTTAAATCTAGTAAAGCTAAAGATGATCCAACTGATGCCGAATTTGCTTTGGAGCTTATGCTGCGTTACCCCGAACACTTTAAACCTCTAGAGCTACAAAGTATTCAAATGAGAACGCTCATGTTTTTGGTTGAACATCGACGGAAACTTGTTGATGACAAACAGCGAATAATCAATCAAATCATCAACGTACTAAAACAGTACTATCCAGAAGTCCTTGATATGTTTGATCATCGTGATTCACAAGCATTTTGTGCTTTCGTCCTACGGTGGCCAACGTGTCAATATGCACAACGAGTGCGAATACCCACTTTTAGAAAGTTTTTCCATGAATATGGCGTCTATAAACTGGCCTGTATTGAAAGACGGATATCAATAATCCAAGACGCTACACCATTGACTGATGACGAAGCCGTTGTTGGAACTCATTCAACCTTAGCGGTAATTTACGCAAAGCGTATCTCTGAAGTTATGGCTAATATCCATCACTATGACAAGCTAATTAGTGATGTGATGTCAGAGCTTCCAGATGCCAATATTTTTGAGGGATTACCTGGTGCAGGAAAGTGTTTATCACCTCGCTTGTTAGCAGCTTTTAGCGACCAACGAGACAGGTTTAACTCAGCGAAGGAGGTTCAGCAATACACTGGAATTGCCCCTGTAACGCAACGTAGTGGGAAAAAGACATGGGTACATTGGCGATGGTACAGCTCTAAGTTTCTACGTCAGTCATTCATTGAATGGGCCGATCATTCAAGGCGAGAATCTTACTGGGCCAATCAATATTATTTGAAACAAAGGGCATCAGGTAGTACT
>JBALXF010000111.1:0-8065 GCA_036961085.1 Psychromonas sp. | reverse complement strand
CAATATGGTCCGGTGTCTTCAAGCCATTCGCAGGTTCAAAGTTAGGAGCTTCAATAAAGTAACCACCACCTTCTGGCATGAAGAAGATCACTGCGCAGAAGAATATTAAGAACCCACACACGCCCATAATATCTTTAACGGTAAAGTAAGGATGGAAAGGTATGGAATCGATAACATCTTTTTTACCACTATATTGTTCGTGGAATTTAAATTTACCTTTTGCTTCTTCAGAAGCTGAACCTTTTTTAACCTTCGTATCTATGCCATCAGGATTATTTGAACCAACTTCATGCAAGGCAACAATGTGTAAAAATACCAATGCAACAAGTGCTAATGGTAATGCTACAACATGTAGAGCAAAGAAACGGTTTAAGGTTGCGCCAGAAATAACATAGTCACCACGGATCCAAAGCGTTAAGTCATCACCAATAATTGGAATTGCACCAAATAGTGAGATAATTACCTGTGCTCCCCAGAAAGACATTTGTCCCCATGGTAGTAGGTAACCCATAAATGCTTCAGCCATCAACGCAAGGAAGATGAACATACCGAAAATCCAAATTAGTTCACGCGGCTTTTGATATGATCCATAAATTAAAGCACGGAACATATGCAGATAGATAACTACAAAGAACGCTGAAGCACCCGTAGAATGCATATAGCGTAACAACCAGCCATAAGGTACATCACGCATGATATATTCGACGGAAGCAAATGCACCTTCAGCTGAAGGATTATAATGCATAGTTAACCAGATACCCGTTAGGATTTGATTAACCAACACCAGCATTGATAATGCACCAAAAAAATAAAAGAAGTTGAAGTTAACAGGAGTGGGATACTGCGCTAAATGCTTATTCCAAGTATTGGTCATCGGAATACGTGCATCAATCCACTCGACTGTACCAGTGACTAGTTTTTTAAGCATTAGGCATCTCCTTCGTCTAAGCCAATAAGAATATTAGTTTCGCTCACATAATGATGAGGAGGAATGACTAAGTTTAATGGAGCGGGGACATTTTTGAATACACGACCTGCCATATCAAATTTAGAACCATGGCAAGGACAGAAGAAACCTGACTCAACACCCTGAACCTGCTCAGAAAACGCATCAGGTAAATATGTAGGAGAACAACCAAGGTGAGTACATAAACCAACCGCAACAAAAATCTCTGGTTTTAATGAACGCCCAGCATTTGTTGTATATTCTGGCTGTTGAGGCTCTGCAGACTGAGGATCTCGTAATTGATCGTCAATTGCAGCCAACTCTTCCATGATTTTTGGCGTACGTGATACAACCCATACTGGTTGTCCACGCCACTCAACACGAATTAATTGTCCGGGTTGTATTTTGCTGATATCAACCGTTACAGGTGCTCCAGCTGCTTTTGCTTTTTCACTTGGACTCCAAGATTTCACGAAAGGTACCGCTACAGCGGCAGCCCCTATTCCACCAACAACACCCGTTGTTAGTGTCAGAAACTTGCGGCGACCAGAGTTAACAGGCGCATTGCTCATTTAACCATCTCCATTGTGAGCTATTTAAAGCCGTATATTATTATAATATTGATAATGCATTTAAATTATTAAGGAAACTACCTTAACGGATGCACAAAAACTCGCTGAATTCTAAAGAAAGTACCTCCCATATACAAGTAATTATCATTACTTTTGAGAGGCTAAGTAAATAATAATTCCTCTTAGGAATTTATATACTTATAGTGCATTTGCTTAGACGCTTGCTTCAGCAGTATCCATGATTGATGTCGAGCCTTTTTTATTTAATTCGGCAAGATCTTTATCAACCCAGAAAAGCGCTTTACCATCTTCACCAACCAGATCAATTTTATCGAGAATACCTTTAAATAATTTCTCTTCTTCATGCTGCTCTGCGACATACCACTGCAAAAAGTTGAAGGTAGAGTAATCATGAGTTGAAAAGGCAACATGAGTTAGTTGATTGATTTTTTCTGTGATTAAACATTCGTGCTGGTAAGTTTCTTTGAACACTTCTTTGAGAGAAGTAAACTGGTGGGGAGGTGCTTTAATCTCGCCGATTATGGGTAAAGCACCGGTTTCACTAACATAGGTAAATAGTCGATTCATATGAGATAACTCTTCAGTGGCATGACTCCTAAGTAGCGCTGCTGCACCTTCAAACCCTTTATCTTCACACCAAGCACTCATTTGTAGATACAAGTTAGATGAATAAAACTCTAAGTTGATTTGTTCATTTAATTTTAGGACCATTGAATCTGTTAGCATAGTGAACTCCATTTACATTTATGATGCACTAACATTAAGCTTACCTATGACAAAAAACAAGCAAAAAAAAGCCCGGAATAAACCGGGCTTTTGCAATTCTTGAAAACGAAATATTAACGTTTTGAGAACTGTGGACGTTTACGTGCTTTGTGTAGACCAACTTTCTTACGCTCTACGATACGAGCATCACGAGTTACGAAGCCAGCGCCACGTAATTCAGAACGAAGAGTTTCATCATATTGCATTAATGCACGAGTGATACCTAGACGGATTGCACCTGATTGACCAGTTGTACCACCACCTTTAACAGTGATGTTTAGGTCAAACTTGTCTGAAACACCTACAAGTTCTAATGGCTGACGAACAACCATAGATGCAGTTTCACGAGCGAAGTATTCGTCCATGTTGCGTTTGTTGATAGTGATTTGACCACTACCTGCTTTTAAAAACACTCGAGCTGTTGAGCTTTTGCGACGACCAGTGCCGTAGTATTGATTTGCCATTGTTTTATATTCCTATTAGATGTCTAAAACTTGTGGTTGCTGTGCAGAATGTTGATGCTCAGTTCCAGCATAAACTTTCAGTTTACGGTACATTGCGCGACCTAGAGGTCCACGTGGTAACATACCTTTAACAGCTTTTTCAATAACACGTTCAGGTGCACGAGCGATAAGATCTTCAAAGTTAATTGATTTAATACCACCGATGAAACCAGTGTGGTGGTAGTAGATTTTACCTTTAGCTTTATTACCAGTTACAGTAATTTTTTCAGCATTGATAACGATGATGTAATCACCAGTATCAACATGAGGAGTGTATTCTGCTTTATGTTTACCACGTAAACGTAAAGCGATTTCAGTAGCCAGACGGCCTAAAGTTTTACCTTCAGCATCGACTACAAACCAGTCGCGTTTGACTTCAGCTGGTTTAGCAACAAAAGTTTTCATTAAGTTATACCCAAATTAATGATTTAAAAAAAATATGATTATCAAATTTGATAACCAAAAATGTATTTTGCCATTTCGTATCCCTTCGAATACGTCAAGCGTAAACAGATCCACCATATAAATTTTGGGGGGTGGATAACGTGGGCGGCGAAATTATACAGAAAAACACAACAGAGATCACCCTAAAATTGCAATAAATACAACAAAAGTAAGAAGATTGAATGAGTTTCCAATAAATACTTGCGTTAGCTATCTACTTATCTGTTTATATCTTGTCTTTTATATGGTGTGCTTGCATCAAGTAGGTAGTACTTTGCATCTCTAATAATCGCGATATACAACGCTGGAATTGAAAGTTTAACTTATCACCAATATAAAGTTGCATTATATCCACTTCAGCAGAAATAATAAGTACTACGTGATGTTCATAAAACTCATCTACCATGGCAATAAATCGGCGCACTTGATCATTATGCAGATCATTCATTTGCTTAATATTTGAAATAATAATGGTTCGATACAAAATAGCGAGTTCGATATAATCTGATGTGCCTCTAGGACCATCACAAAGGGTTAAAAACTCAATGCTTAATGTGTCTACACTATATGCAACTGTGGGAATTTCACGACGATTAATTTCGATTGCCTGCGCATAGACTTTGTCACCATCTGCTAAATGTTCGAAAGCATTATTAATTTGCAATGTTGCCGCAGCATCTAATGGGTAATGGTAAATTTCAGTATCGATTAAGCGACCGATTCGATAATCACGTCCGCCATCTAAATTAACCACCTCACAATTTTCATTAAGCAGGTCGATAACCGGTAAGAACCTTGCTCGTTGCAAACCATTTTTGTATAAATCGGAAGGCTGAATATTCGAAGTCGCAACAAGAGAGATACCAGCATCAAAAAGAGCCACTAACATACCGGCTAGAATCATCGCATCTGTTATGTCATCAACGAAAAATTCATCAAAACACAATATATCGGTTTCTGAGGCAAAGCGCTTAGCAATTATTTCAAGCGGATCAGATTGTCCTTGTAACTCAGTCAGTTCACGATGTACTCGTAACATAAAATGATGAAAGTGAAGACGCTGCTTACGTTTTGTAGGTAGGCTATGAAAAAAAAGATCAACTAAATAAGTTTTGCCTCGCCCTACCCCGCCATAAAAATAGATACCTTTAAAGTCAGGTCTATTCGACTTTGTTTTACCCTTTTTTTTAAATAAACGAGATAACAAGGGTTGTGGACTAACAACTTTTTTTTCCGGCTTTTGCAAATCCATATAAAGGCGTTGCAAGTGATCAATTGCCATTGCCTGAGATGGGTCAGCAAAGAAATCTTGTTTTTGTAAATCTGCTTGATATAAAGAAAGTGGGGTCACGACGAACTCGATTCAATGTCAAAAAATTTACAAAATTATAAAGGTTATTTAACATTTATTAAAATACTAATTTACTCGCAAAATGTATTTACGCCTGTTTTGCAAGCTGTAACTGATAACTCGCAAATTCAAGCATCTATAAAGTTCCCTATATGCAGTCTACTATTATATAGATTGTGCTTTTATAAGGAATTTAGATCGTGAAAAAATTGTTGGCCTATTTTGTTTTCATCTTTAATTGTTTGTTATTCAGTCATAACGCAAATGCAGTATTACCGCTAACGGTTGCAGGTAATGATATATGGAGCCTTGCCCCTCTGGTTGAGAAAGTCAGTCCCGCTGTTGTTAATATTTCTATTTCTGGCCCAGAAGATGATGCTGATTTACCGGGTATATTTAGATTTTTTAGCGATCAAGAAATAGATGACATACCTGAAGAACAATTTGTTGGCATTGGCTCAGGGGTCATAATCGATTCATCTCAAGGCTATATCATTACCAATTATCATGTAATTGAAGGTGCCAACAAAATCAGAGTATCTTTAAAAACAGGGCAAGAATTTGAAGCTCAATTAGTGGGACAAGATATACAAAGCGATATTGCTCTTTTACAAGTTAAAACCAATAAAAAATTAACTCAAATTGAATTCGCTAATTCAGACCAATTACGTGTTGGTGATTTTGTTATAGCTATTGGTAACCCCTTTGGTCTTGGTCAGACTGTCACCTCTGGAATAATCAGTGCGTTAGGCCGTAGTGGTTTAAACCTTGAAAACTTAGAGAACTTCATTCAAACCGATGCCGCTATTAATAGTGGCAACTCTGGTGGTGCATTAGTTAATTTGAAAGGCGAGTTAATAGGCATTAACACCGCTTTATTAGGGCCTAATGGCGGTAATATTGGGATTGGTTTTGCTATCCCATCAAATATGGTTAAAAATTTACTACAACAATTATTAGAGTTCGGCGAAATTCGTAGAGGTGTATTAGGTATAAGAGGGGGAGAGTTAACACCGCAACTAACAAGAACATTTGAGCTGGATTCTCAGCATGGTGCTTTTATTTATCAAGTTAACCCAGCTTCTGCTGCTGAAGAAGCAGGATTAAAAGCAGGAGATGTCATTGTTTCTTTAAATGGTCAGGGTATCAAGTCATTTTCTGCGTTAAGGGCAAAAATTGGTACATTGAGTGTTAATAAAAAAATTGAGTTAGGCGTCATTAGAGACGGTAAGCCACTTAACCTGAACGCAGTACTTAAAGACACCCAACAAAAAAATCAGCAACCAGCCAGCAAGGTTTACCACCCTTTATTAACAGGCTCAACGTTGAGTAATATTGACTCGCCTAATGGTGATAAAGGTGTATTAGTAGAAAAAGTAGCAAGAGGGTCGGTCTCTGAAAACTTTGGCTTAGAAGCGAATGATATTATTATAGGAGTAGACCGCACACGCATTAACAACTTGAATGAGTTGACTAAATTGATGAATGACTCTCCCGAGATTGTTTCACTTAAAGTACAACGCGATAAAAAACGCCTATATCTGATTTTAAATTAATTATCATAAATACAAATAAATAAAGTAATAAAATTACAAAAAATACACTTAATTACAAATAAATTGATTAAGAATTATTTTTCTAAGGATAAATATTGTAGAATACGTGACATTGAATATGAATACCTATGAAAAATAAACATTTTTAAATAGACTTTTAATAAAATACACAATCATCCTGGAGATATTACGGTGAGAAAAACTAAAATAGTATGTACGATTGGTCCTAAATCAGAATCAAAAGAGATGTTAACTAAACTTGTTGCAAACGGTATGAACGTTATGCGTTTAAACTTCTCTCATGGTAACTTTGAAGAACATGGTGCTCGTATTTCAACGATCCGTGAAATTTGTGAAGAAACAGGTAAAAACGTAGCTGTACTATTAGATACTAAAGGACCAGAAATCCGTACTGTTAAATTAACAAACGGTGATGACGTATTATTAACTGCAGGTCAAGAGTTCACTCTTTCTACAGACCAAACAATTGTTGGTGATAACACTATCGTTGCAGTAACTTACGAAAACCTAACTAACGATTTAGCTGTAGGTAACACTGTCTTATTAGACGATGGTCTAATTGAAATGACAGTTAAAAGCATCACTGATACAAACGTAGTTTGTGAAGTAATGAATACTGGTGAGCTTGGTGAAAACAAAGGTGTTAACTTACCAGGTGTTAAAGTTCAACTTCCTGCACTATCCCCTAAAGATAAAGGCGATTTAGTATTTGGTTGTGAGCAACACGTAGACTTCATTGCAGCTTCTTTCATTCGTAAGAAAGAAGACGTTTTAGAAATCCGTGAACTATTACAAGCGAACGGTGGCGATAAGATCCAAATTATCTCTAAAATTGAAAACCAAGAAGGTGTTGATAACTTCGACGAAATCCTAGCTGTTTCTGACGCTATCATGGTTGCTCGTGGTGACTTAGGTGTTGAAATCGCTGTTGAAGAAGTAATCTTCGCACAAAAAATGATGATCGAAAAAGCAAATGCTGCACGTAAGCCAGTAATCACAGCTACACAAATGCTTGATTCAATGATCAAAAACCCACGCCCAACACGTGCTGAAGCTGGTGACGTTGCAAATGCAATCATCGATGGTACTGATGCCGTAATGCTTTCAGGTGAATCTGCTAAAGGTAAATACCCTGCAGAAGCTGTTGAAATCATGGCAACTATCTGTGAGCGTACTGACGCAATCATTCCTGCTAAAGCTGATGATAGAAAATCGACTCTACGCATCACTGAAGCAGTTTGTAGCGGCGCGGTAGACAACGCAGAGCAACTTGATGCTAAATTAATCATCGTTGCTACTGGTGAAGGTAAATCTGCACGTTCACTACGTAAGTACTTCCCATCTGCTCAAATCTTAGCGCTTACAAGCAATCCTAAAACTCGCCAACAGTTAGCATTAACTAAAGGTGTTTCAGCTAAAGTTATCGAGCAACAAGATTCTATGGAAGCTTTCTACCAATTAGGTATGGACTTAGCTAAAGAGCAAGGTTTAGTTGTAACTGGCGACAAAGTAGTAATCGTTTCTGGTGCTCTAGTAGCTTCTGGTACGACTAACTCTTCTGCTGTTCACGTTATTGCTTAATTAACGACAACAGGTTATCAAGCACGACTTATGTCGTGCTTTTTTTTAACTTGTTTTTACTAACATGTCTATTTACCCAGAATTTACCCATTACTTTTAGTCTGAATTGTCTTATTTATCATTATTGTTGATTTCACAAAATTTTATCTGTGCTCTCAATAACCTATAATAAATCTCACTAACCCTTTCAATTTGTATATAATATTCGTCCACCTTTCGAAATAAACATTGGCATTTGCAGATGAAATTTAATACGCAATTTATGTATTTTTTTAAGCCCTTATTATGGGGAGCCGGGATTGCAA
>JBALXF010000110.1:0-8118 GCA_036961085.1 Psychromonas sp. | reverse complement strand
AATTCTGTAGCTTTTATCTTAATTTGACTGTGTTATTTGGGTTATTAACCGGCTTTGCCTTAATGTTACAAGCCTATCTACTGTCGACTATTCTGCACGGTATTATCATCACCGAATTACCCAAGTCAGCTTTTACCAGCGAATTTATGCTTCTATTAATCCTGATCCCAATTCGCGCATTATTAGCCTTTGCACGCGAACGTTGCAGTTTTGAAGCGGGTAAGCGTTTACGTTTACAAATGCGCAAAGCTGTTTTAGATAAACTCAGTGAATTAGGCCCTGCTTTTATCAAAGGTAAACCGGCGGGAAGCTGGGCAAGTATTGTGCTTGAGCAAATTGAAGACTTACAAGATTTTTACGCTCGCTATTTACCACAAATGTTATTAGCGGGTTTTATTCCTCTGTGTATATTGGTTGTGGTTTTTCCACTTAACTGGATGGCCGGGTTAATATTATTAACCACTGCACCATTAATTCCCCTGTTTATGATTCTGGTTGGCATGGGAGCTGCCGATGCCAACCGTAAAAACTTTAGCGCATTAGCACAATTAAGTGGCCACTTTATGGATCGCTTAAAAGGCCTTAAAACATTAAAGTTATTTAACCGTGGCGATGCAGAAATTAAAGTAATCGAAACAGCTTCAGAATCATTCCGCCAGCGCACCATGTCTGTATTGCGTTTAGCTTTTTTAAGCTCGGCTGTATTAGAGTTTTTTGGCGCAATATCAATTGCCGTATTAGCCATCTATTTTGGTTTTAGTTTCTTAGGGCACCTCAATTTTGGTCATTATGGCGAAAGCATTAGCCTGTTTACCGGCTTATTTATACTAATGTTAGCACCAGAGTTTTATCAACCGTTACGCGATATGGGCACCCATTACCATGCCAAAGCACAGGCAATTGGCGCAGCCGAAGAATTGAAAGCTCTACTTGACTATGAAGTGGTTGATAATCAAGTCATAGATTCTGATGGAAGCAAAGTTGTAGAAAACAAAACAATTCAAGCAGTAGATTGGACAACGCCCATTGAGTTGCAAGTAGACGAACTTGAAGTTTATAGCCATGACGGCGTTAAACTGGCGGGCCCGTTAAGCTTTGATCTAAAAAAAGGTGAGCAAATAGCCCTAGTCGGTCCAAGTGGTTCGGGTAAAACCAGTTTATTAAACGCGTTGTTAGGATTTTTGCCTTATCAAGGTTCAATATTGATTAATGGCGTTGAATTGAATCTAATAGACAAAGCGCAGTGGCGTCAGCAGTTAGCCTGGCTAGGACAAGATCCGCAATTGTTTCATGGCACCGTAGCTGAAAACGTCGCAATGGGAGATCCCAACTTATCGACTGAGCAAATTGAACAGTGTTTACAAAAAGCCTTCATTTTAGACTTTGTTAAACAGCAGTCATTAGGATTAAACCATGCCATTGGAGAGCAAATGGCGGGGCTGTCAGTAGGACAGGCGCAACGTATTGCCTTAGCGCGAGCATTGGCACAACAAGCACAGCTGTTCATATTAGATGAGCCTACAGCAAGTTTAGATCAGCACAGTGAGCAAGCTATTTTTGCAGCACTTGATCAAGCAACAGCACAATCAGCCAGTTTAATGGTCACCCATCGATTAGATCAACTACAACAGATGCAGCAAATACTGGTATTAGATAAAGGTTTGATCGTGCAACAAGGTAACTTTAAGCAACTAAATGAAAGTGATGGTTTATTTAAACAGATGCAACAGGATGAAATGGATATTACGGATACTGATGTGACAGATTCCAGCAATACAAAGGAGCTTAATGTATGAAGGCTCTATTTCCCTTTATTAAAATGTTTAAAAAACAATGGTTAATGATGAGTACTGGCTTATTACTAAGCACCATCACATTGATGGCAGGAATCGGATTATTATCATTATCGGGTTGGTTTTTATCGGCATCGGCAGTCGCAGGGTTAACCCTAGTAACGGCACAAGCTTTTAACTACTTTACACCCGGTGGCGGTGTCCGTTTTTTATCTATTGTACGTACAGCAAGTCGTTATGGTGAACGTTTAGCGACCCACCAAGCAACCTTTAAATTACTTACCCAACTGCGTGTTTGGACATGGCGCAAGATATTACCCTTAAGCGCCTCAAACTTACAGGGGGAACGACAAGGTGATTTATTAAACCGCTTAGTGGCAGATATCGATACCCTAGATCACCTCTACCTACGACTACTAACCCCTATGTTAGGCGCATTTTTTATGCTGCTGGCAATGTACTTTTTTGTGGCGTGGATAGATGTTCAAATAGCACTAGTGCTATGTGGTAGTTTGTTGCTTATGTGGCTGATATTACCTTGGCTGTTTTATTTCTTAGGACGTAAACCCGGCGTGCGTCAGTTACACAGCAAACGCCTTTATCGCGTGCAAGTATTGGAGTACATGCAAGGACTTGCAGAGATATCTTTATTTGGTGCAACGCAGCGTTTTCGAGAGCAATTAGCGCAAGCAGAAGCCAACTTATTAGATAGCCAACGTGCAATGGCAAATATTATGGCCTTTAGCCAAGCCATGCTGATTTTATGTCATGGTGCTGTGGTTGTGTTAATTTTATATTTAGCTGCTTCTGGTTTTGGAGATTACCAACCTCCAGGCGCGATGCTAGCCATGATTGCTTTTATGGCATTAGCTTGTATTGAAATGATATTACCGATTGCAGGCGCTTTTCAGCATTTATCTTCGTGTGTCGCAGCAGCAACAAGGATCAATCATTTAGTGCAGCAAACACCGGATATCACCTTTAATGAAAACAGTACTGCGAAGATTGAAAAAGGTAATATTGAATTTAAAAATATTAATTTTACTTATCCAGAAGCAAAAACAGAAAGCGCAAATAAACCAGTATTAAGCGATATTAATATAGCGATTAACGCAGGTGAAAAAGTGGCTTTATTAGGGCAAACCGGCTGTGGCAAGTCGACACTGTTATCATTACTTACTCGTGAATGGCAACCAAGTTCAGGTGAAATATTGATAGATGGATTGCCGATTGAGCAATATAGCCAAGCAGCATTAACTTCAGGTATTTCAGTGGTTAGTCAGCGTATCTACTTATTTAGTGGCACTTTAAGAAGTAACTTGGTATTAGCGCAACCTGATATTAATAATCAGGTTTTTGAAAATTATGCGCAGAAAAAATCAGCTCAAGATAAAAATGATATTTTATTAATCAGTGTATTACACAAAGTAGGTCTAGGCGTATTAACAGAAGGTGACACCCCTTTAAGTGCTTGGATTGGAGAGGGTGGTAGACAATTATCAGGTGGCGAAATGCGCCGTATTGGTGTTGCGCGAGCATTATTACACGATGCGCCTATTTTATTACTGGATGAGCCAACAGAAGGGTTAGATAAACGCACTGAACGTGAAATATTAGCTTTATTACTTGAGTTTTCTCAGCATAAAAGTGTATTGATGATCAGCCATCGATTAACGGCCATGAGCAAAATGGATAACATCTATTTAATGGAAGCAGGGCAATTACGTAGTAATGGCTCACATGACGAATTATTAAAACAAGATAGTTATTACGCCAGCCTACATAACCAATTAACTTAATAGTGATTTATCACTGGGCATTGCATGAAATAGCACAGCATAATGCAGGTTGATTACTTACGAAGGATCTAATTTTTAGATCCTTTTTTTCGACATATGAATGTGGTAATTTAAAATACTTTCATTCATCCCCATTATAAAGGCAAGTCGGTTTAAACATTCTAAATGTGCTTGAAAATAACAATGTACATAACAAGCCTACCTCATTTGTAAAATCGAAAAGATATTAATGCACTGAAAAAGTGCGATTATTTGCACCATTTATATGACATAAGGAATGTCATATTGATTTTAATACACCTGTAATATATACCCATGTTACCTCAAAATACTTTGTCAGGCTTCAGCTCGGAAGCCATAACAAGACGCAACATGAGGTAATACTTCTCCCCTCTTCGATTGTTGCAACGCAGTACTGGTGTTCTAGCTGAAGCCCTATGAGGCAAGGCAACTTGCACCATTCTGCGTTGTTATAAAATCTCTATGTAGAATAACTATACTTCAATTTTATGCCTAGCATCTCGGCACAATTTGCCTTGCTGACTTTGTATTTCGAAGTATTATGGATATATAGATGCCCTGTATTCACTGCATATAAAATTTATTTTTCACACTCTAAACTTGGCACAAAATATGCTCTATTAAAAGAGTGGTAGTGGTAACTATCCATGACAGCATATCGAGTGAAAGCAACTAAAAGGTGAATAATATGAATGTACATAGATCAGCAAAAATAATTGAATTTAAAAGCAGCTCTAAATTGTGTCCTAGCCAATCGGTGAAAAATAATATTAATGCTAAAAGCCAGGCTCACAAAATCAATCCGATATATGAGACACCATTTAATGACGTTGTGACTAATGAGTATGTACGAGGCTACAATTGATTCTTAACGGTGAAGTGCAGGTTTTGGGCTAGGTAGATAAAATAGATTTATATACTAAATAATTTTATTTACCTTGTTCCATAAACGAAATACAGCAAATAACACAGAATGGTGCACAGTAGTAGTAAGTTAAATTACTTACGTTTTAGAGGGCTCGATAAAATAGAGTACATCGCTTTGAACTGGGCGACGAGAATGTGTGTGTAATATTGTTTTCTGCGATAAAAATGAATTTCTATAATACCAGTTAAACCTAAGACCCTCCCTAAATGAGTAACTTACTCAATGTGATAAATTCCACTAGATTAGAAGAATTGTAAGAGCAGTTCCGTCCGGATCACAAGCGTTACCTATTCAAATAAATAAAATAGGTTGTGTTTTTAAGATTAAAAATATTACAACATTAGTTCTGATGTAAGTCAAATGGAAGGAAATGAGAAAGCCTATAATATCTTTACTTATAAAGTAGAGGAAACTGCATGATGAAAGAAGAAATGCTAATTAAGCTACTAAAAACATCGATCGTAGTCGGTATCTTCTTGATACTTTTAGGTATTTATTTACATAACTTCAGCGAGAAAATGGAGGAATTAGGCGTTACAGGTATCATTATTAGTGCAGTTTGTATTGCGACAGGTTTTATTTTTTCACTACCAACCAAAATATACTTAACCATTTTATTAATGGAACGCGAAGCGGAACAGATTAAAGTAAGCAATGGCACACAAGCAAATAATAATGAAAGCGATACCTAAACAAATGTTTTATCCTTACTTCCTTACCATTTTAAAGAAGCTGTGAAGACAAATATTTCCCTCAAACTATCACCTATTTGAACTTCAATGTAATTGCAGGGTTTTGTTTAATAGCAGTTGCTGGTTTGGTTAATAACGACTTAGCCGAAAAAGGGGAGTACTAGGATCGTTTCGATGATAGTTAACTGAGTATTGATGTCAATTTAATCGCTGCTTCGTAATTGAGGATATGCGAGCTTCACTTACGTAATATATAGCTGAGCTTTAACACTACCCGCTATTGCAGAGTAATGTTAAAGCTCGAAGAGTCAACTAACTCGCATTAAGCTGATTTATCTTTTTCGTCGCTTTCCGCTTTTTCATTGGTTTCAACTTGCTCTAACCAGAGACCGTTGATAATACCTAATGAGCAAGCTAATAAAATGCCTAAAATCCATGCAAAATACCACATAATATTTTTCCTTAATTAGTACGCTGAGTTTTTATATTTAGCCATGAATTCTTTACCAATACGTCCAAACATTTTGAAGTATGCCCAGCTTGTATAAAGTAAAATTAACGGTATAAATATAATCGCCGCAGTAGTCATGATGTTTAGGGTGAACTCACTAGAGACAGCATCCCAAACAGTTAAGCTCTGACTTGGGTCAAGACTCGACGGTAAAATGAATGGAAACATGCTAAAGCCACAGGTAAATAGCACGCCAAATTGAGCAATACTAGTGGATACAAATGCAAACGCACTACGGTTAAACTTGCTTGCAATTATTGCAAACAGTGGGAATACCAAACCAACCGCTGGCGCTATCATAGTCAAAGGATACTTCTCATAGTTAGCCAACCATGCGCCTTCTTGCATAATAGCGGTTTTCAGTAATGGATTAGACGGGCCATTTGTATCAATGACAGAGGTAATAACAAAACCATCAATGCCATTCGCTAACCAGAAACCAGCAATTGCAAATAACAACACTGTAATCGGCGCAATAATCATGGTCACTAAGCGAGCGCGGGCGCGTAATTCACCTTCAGTTTTCATTTGTAACCAAGTAGAGCCTTGTAAAACAAATAAACAAATAGTGAATACACCGACCAATAGTGCAAATGGATTTAATAGGGCTAAGAAGCTACCTTGATAATCCGCACGTAAAAACTCATCAAAAGTGAAAGGAACACCTTGCAAGATATTACCAAACGCCACACCGATAATAATAGGTGGCACAGTACTACCTGCAAAAATACCCCAGTCCCAGCTATTTCTCCAGCGAGGATCTGCAATTTTACTACGGTAATCAAAGCCAACCGGGCGGAAGAATAATGCAAATAGAGTTAACATCATCGCCACATAAAAGCCAGAAAATGCAGTGGCATAGACCGCTGGCCAAGCTGCAAAAATAGCACCGGCACCTAATACTAACCACACCTGATTGCCTTCCCAATGGGGAGCAATCGTATTGATCATCATACGGCGTTCATCGTCACTTTTACCTATCACAGGCAATAATGCACCGACACCCATATCAAATCCCTCGGTGACCACAAAGCCAATCAGTAATACACTGATCAACACCCACCAAATTACTTTTAATGTTTCATAATCAAACATTATTTGATCTCCTGTAGTGTCTCAAACTGGTTTTCAGGTTTCTCAAAATGGTATTTACCGGTTTTTAAACTGCTTGGACCTAAACGTGCAAATTTAAACATTAAGAACATTTCAACCGCTAATAACACAGTATAAAAAGCAGCAATAGAAATAATACTAAACCAGACTTGTTCAAGTGTGAGTGAAGATACCCCCATATGAGTGGGTAATATTTCAGCAATAGCCCACGGTTGGCGACCATATTCAGCAACAAACCAACCGGCCTCAATCGCAATCCAAGGAAGAGGTAGACTGTATAAACAAACTTTTAAGAAGGTTTTATTAGTGCCAATTTTATTACTCGCAGATTGATAAAAAGCAAATAAGAAAATAAATAGCATAAATACACCCGAGCCAACCATTATTCGGAATGACCAGAACATAGGTGCAACTCTTGGGATACTATCATCGACAGCCATTTGAATTTGTTGATCAGTTGCATCGACAACATCGGGCGCATATCTTTTAACTAGCAAGCCATAACCGAGATCGATTTTAATTTCGTCAAATGCTTGCACATTTTCTGGTGAATCATCACCTGCGCGTAATTTTTCGAGTAAACCATAGGCTATCATGCCGTTACGAATACGCACTTCGTGCTCATCCATTAGCTCTTTTAGACCTTTAACTTCTTTGTCTAATGAACGTGTTGCAATAAGACCTAATGCGTAAGGGATCTGAAGTGCATAGTCAGTACGTTGCTCTTCTTGGTTTGGAAGACCAATCAATGTAAATGCAGCTGGAGCAGGATGGGTTTCCCATTCAGACTCAATCGCAGCTAGTTTTGCTTTCTGCACATCGCCAACTTCATAACCACTTTCATCACCTAACAGAATGGTACACAGAATACCCGCAGTACCAAAAGCAGCCGCAATAGCAAATGAGCGTTTAGCAAAGGCTAAATCTCGGCCTTTTAATAAATAATAAGAACTGATGGCTAATACAAACATCGCACCAGCTACATAACCCGACGCCACCGTATGAACAAATTTCACTTGCGCGACTGGGTTAAACACCAAATCAGCAAAACTTGTCATTTCCATACGCATCGTTTCGTAATTAAACTCAGCACCTACTGGATTTTGCATCCACGCATTGGCTACTAAAATCCATAGTGCAGACATACTAGAACCAAAGGCGACTAAGAATGTTGCTGCTAAATGCTGTAGTTTGCTTAAACGATCCCAACCAAAGAAGAATAAACCAACAAATGTTGATTCTAAGAAGAATGCCATCATGC
>JBALXF010000010.1:0-18968 GCA_036961085.1 Psychromonas sp. | reverse complement strand
CCCACGTTTCATTTCTGATGAACTTGATATGGATTCTATTGGTCAAACACTGAAAGGCAAGACTGTTGTTATCGTGAGTACCAGTAGCCATACTAAATCTCGTCAAGAATTGGCAATGGCTAATCTAGTGATCGCTCGAACCGCGAAAGAAAACGGGGCTGCTCGCGTTGTTTTGGTTGAACCTGATTTGTTTTATAGCGCACAAGACCGAGGCGCTCACAAAGATTTGGGCGAAACAAATTTTGAACGTGACGCGAAAGACATTAAAAAATTCGATGGACAAGCATTCACTGCAAAATTATATGCAGAGTTATTAAAATTCTCCGGCGTTGATACCGTACTCACTATTCATAACCATTCTTACTCTGTGCAACGTATTTTCTCAGATATATTTGAAGGCGATTTCCACAATTTGATCCCTTATCAAATTTACTCTCACTACTTATTGAACAGCAACATTTTAAATTACGGGCCAGAGGGCGAAGGCTTAGTATTATGTGCACCTGATAAAGGCGCACGTGATTTCGTAAAAGAAATGTACAACACGCTTGGTTTGTCTAAAGCTAAATTTATTATGTTAGACAAAGAACGCACTAACGAACGTAAAGTAGATATTACTTTGCATAAAGAAAGTGAGCATACTTTTGAAGAGTTAGACGGTTGCAGTATTGTGTTGTTCGATGACATGGTTCGTACGGGAGCTACCGTGGTTAAGTCTTGTAAGTTTTTACAACAAATAAATCCTGTGAGCATGGTGTTTGCTGTTTCACATTTCTACGCCAGCGATGAAGGTCGTGAGCGTATGGTTCATCCTGCGATTGGTGAAATTTTAACACTTAACACTTTACCTACGATTCTAAACCGTGATGAACAGGGCCGTTTACGTAAAAAACTTGTGGTGCTTAAAATTGAAAAATGGTTAGCACAAGAGCTTTCTAACATTCTAGATTTGCCATATAACTCTGAAGCACACCCTTACAAAATTGATATGTCTTCAAAGAACCCACGCTTTCAGCGTAAGATCTGGCATAGCGATGAATTGTCAGGTTTAAAGAAGAGAAAGTAGTAGATCAAACAGTAACAAGTTAACAAGTATCATTTACTCAGCTCGGTATTTGCGGAGCTTTTTTATGGGTTGCACTTTAAAGCTATCGTAGGTCAAATACTTCTTAAACGTTGTGAACTGCTAGCTAAGCGTAAACACTCTGCTATTTTAGTTAATATGGGCTCTTCTATCGTTTCTGAATTAATCATATTCATATTTAGTACTAAATTACTCTTTAAAATACTTGAAGATATTTCTTGGGCTTTACATATATCAAGCGTCGATTCAGGTAACAAGGAGATGGCGAAACCGGAATGAACGGCAGTGGCAATATTTTCGAGTATTGAGCTACTAAATACCTGTCGATATACAATATTTTGTTTCTTCAATTCACTGATACATAAATCGCTAACGATACAGTTATCCTGATAAATGGCGACAGGCAGTTGTTCTAATTGTTTTAAATTAAGATGTGTAGAGCAAGACCATATTAATCGTTCACTCCACAGTAATAGGACATCATTGTAGCCCGTTTCTCCAGCAACAATGGCAATGTCCAATTCCCCAATTTCTAGTTTATTTCTTAAAACACGGCTGCGTCCACAGACTATTTTAACGTCAAGGTTTGGGATCTTACTGGTTAATAGCGGCATAAAAATAATTTAAAAAATCTTGAGCGTAATCGGTTGGGACACCAAAAATGATCTTTCCTGACAAGCCTAAAACGCTACGCCAATTCCAGTGATAACTCGAGTGGTTAAACCAAGCCGTCATAATGTTGATTCTTTAAGTTGGGGGTTATTAATAAAATTAGCGTGCTTGAAATTGGCTATAAGCATAGTTGTTAAAAGTAAAACTTAAAAACTTAAAAGATGGTGAGATGATAGACTGTGTTAAAGGGGGAGACTCTGTTTGTACACTGCATACTGTTGATAATAGAGGAAGTAAATTACCATTTTGTCGAATTACAGTAGCAGTGTTTGTGTCTCATTGATGATAAAGAAAATAAAAAACTGAAGTAGTATTTACCTTAACAGCACTTATTATTGAAATTGGCTTTTCCACTTCTCGCAACGCGCTTGATCTCTCTCTTCGTAACAACGTATTGCAGATAAAAGATCAAGCTTAAAGTCGCTCTCGCTACCATTGCTTATTGCAGTTAGTAACATAGTGTACCAAGCTGTGACTCCTCCTTGAGGCGGTTTTTTAAATCGAGGGAAGTCGGGATCAGCATTAGATTTTGTTATCCAATCATTGACAAGTTCAGGGTTCAATACCAATGCTCGGGCTAAGCCAACCATATCTATAGCATCGTGTTCCAAAGTGTTTTGTACTTGTTCACGTGTTTTAAAGCCACCGGTCACTACTAGGGGAATAGTTGTCAGACACTTTGCTTGTTTTGCAAAATCTACAAAGTAAGGGCCTTTTGTAGCGCTATCAGAGCTAGATTTAGCACCTGGAAAATAGGAGCCTCCACTTATTTCTATCAAGTCAATTGAGGTATGGTCGAGAATAGTAATAACCTGTAATGCATCTTTTGGTGTTAATCCGCCTTCTAATTGATCTGAAGAGTTAAGCTTAATACCGACAGGAAACTTATCACCGACAACACTGCGAACTTTAGCAATTATCTCAACAATTATCTGGCACCTTGCTGCGATGGAAACACCATATTGGTCGTTGCGAAGATTAAACAGTGGCGACAAAAACTGACTCAGTAAAAATCCATGGCCTGCGTGGATCTGTACGCCTGTAAATCCAACTTGTTTGGCTAATATTGCGGCTTTAGCGTACATGTCTGGTAATTGAGCGATTTCTTGGTCAGACATTCCATCACATTGAAAGCCATCAACATTAAGAGGTGATGGCCCTTTGGGCTTACTTAAAGGTAAATATGAAAGGCCTCCAGCGTGACCTAACTGAGGCCATATATGAGCGCCATCAATAGCAGCACCTGCGGTTAACGACTTTAATTTGTTTTTATTCGCTCCTTCACCTAAAAATAGATTTCCGGGAGCTTCAGGGTAGAGAGGGGTTACTTGTACTTCCCCAATGATAGATAATCCCACACCACCTTCAGCCCATCTTTGATAAAGCCGAGCCTGTGCATCGGTTGAATTCCCTTGTCCATCTGCAAGTGAGTCTGACATCGCGGATTTTAGAAAGCGATTTTTAATCACTGCTCCACAAGGCAGTAGCAGTGGGCGATTAATAAAATGATTGGATATTACTGGCTTAGACATTTCTACCTCTTTTTTTAAATTACTTTTATAACGACAAAGACATCATAAGCAATTATTAGTAAACTAAAAACATTACAATAATTCAAATACTATTAAAAATAAGTTAATAATGAATATTTCAGATCTTAATCTATTTATACGAATCGTAGAAACAGGCCAGATAACTGAGGCTGCTAATCAGCTAGGCATTACACCTGCCGCTGTTAGTTCAGCACTTAAGCGCTTAGAAAAACAGCTTGATCTACAACTAGTGGTGCGCACGACAAGACAACTACGAATTACACCTCAAGGAGAGCAGTTCCTGTTTCATTGTCGAAAGGCAATAGATAGCTTGGAACAAGGGCGCATTGCTGCTCATCAGATGCAGGGTAAGATTAGTGGTAAATTACGATTATCAGTGTCATCAGATTTTGGGCGGAATACCGTTCTTCCTTGGTTAGATGAATTTTTAGATCTACATCCTTCTTTATCGATCGATTTAAGCGTTGGTGACTCACTCTCTGACTTTTTTATGGATCACGTTGATATTGCGCTTCGTTATGGAAAGCCAGAAGATTCAACAATGGTTTCATTCCACATTGCGACTATGAGCAGGTTAACCTGTGCATCAGCAGCCTATATTGCTAATTTTGGTGAACCCTTACATCCGCAAGACTTGCGCGACCACAATTGCCTATTACATAAAAAAAATGGTCGTTTATTTAGCAATTGGCAGTATATGGACAATGTTAGTTCATACAAAATAAAAGTAGATGGTAATAGGGTTAGTAATGACACTGACATTGTCAGGCGTTGGGCAGTTAGTGGAAAGGGGATTGTGTACCGGTCTCAAATAGATGTAATTTCAGATTTACGTTGTGGTAACTTAATCGAAGTTTTATCAAGTTATATGTCACCAGCAGTTGAGCTGCATTTAATTTGTCCGAGCAGAAAGCAAGTCAGTCCGGCAGTAATCGCATTCAGAGAATTTCTTAGAGAAAAATCAATGAAAATGATTGCGACCTGAAGCTAGGTTTTTTGCGTAACAGATCTGAAAAATAAGTAGTCTATTTCCCTCACTTAGACAATAGTTAAGGATGTAAAACTAAAATTATAAAACGTTACGCACAAGTCTATTTTATCAATCAGTTGCATTCAGTGAGTAATATGACAAATTACTCATATTTGTTGCAAGCACGACGCCACAGGTACGATACTTTGAACAGTTGTTTAAGGATTAAGCTGATGAACATATTACTTGTTGAAGATGAACAAAAAATTGTGGATTTTATCTGTGAAGGTTTACGTGCAATAAATTTCAGCGTCACCCATTGTAGCGATGGCAATCAGGGCTATCAGGTTGCAAGCAAAAATAGTCACGATGCTATCATTCTAGATATTATGCTTCCGGGCCGCGATGGACTGGATATTCTTCGTAGTCTTCGTCAAACCGGTATTGATACGCCCATTATATTGCTTACTGCACGTAACGAACTAGGTGACCGTATTCAGGGGTTAGAAATGGTCTATGAATATATAGTTTTATCAGTCGCTTGAGTGGTAAGTTACCTTGCAAAAAAATTATTGTCTTTGCTAAATTAGTCGTCAAAATAACTGCTCCACTTCAATTTAAAATAATATATTTTTTCTTCTATTATTAATGAATTTTTCTATATATTTACTGCAAAATCAACTCAGTCACAATATCTTATCTAAGGACTAATATTACTTTGTAATCCCCGCTTTTAGTAAAGTCCAATTCCAAGTAAAACAAACTTAAAATACTTCCTTGTGATAGACAAAAAAACGGCATCAACTATTCTTATATGTAGGGTTCAGATAAATCGTTAACAGTCAGGTTTAATGGCAATTAAGGTATAGATAACAAAAATAGAGGCCGACAGTGAAAAATATTTTTGTTTTTGGTGCGGATGAATTCAACCTCTCACTGATGCGTGCGCTTGAGTCTGCGCGGGGGTGTTGTTTTCATGAGCTTTATCAATACGGTGATGTAAAGATAGGAAAGGAGTTTCCAGTCAAAACCTTGTACGAAGGTGCTGTTGCGCGGCTGCAAAGTTATCCTGGCTCTGTAGATGCCATTGTCGGCTACTGGGACTTTCCGGTTAGTACTATGCTTCCTATATTGTGTCAATCTTTTGGCCTGCCTTCTGCAAGCTTTGAAGCAGTACTTAAATGCGAGCACAAGTATTGGAGTAGGCTGGAGCAGCGTCGGGTGATCCCGGAATATATCCCCGATTTTTGTGTTGTTGATCCTTTTAAAGATGATTTTAAACAGCAAATCACCCTCGATTATCCTTTCTGGCTTAAGCCGGTGAAAGCCGTTTTATCATACCTAGGGTTTATGGTGCGTAATGATAGAGAACTTGAAAAGGCGATTGCGGAGATCCGCAAGAAAATTAGCTATTTTGCTGAGCCGTTCAACTACCTATTGAAATTTGCAGATCTGCCGGATGATGTTGCGGTTGTTGACGGCTATTACTGCATCGCAGAAGAGATCATCTCTCGTGGCCAACAATGTACCCTTGAAGGTTATGTTTTTAATGGCAAGCTATGTGTCTATGGGACCGTTGACTCGATCCGTGAAGGCAAGCATAGTTCCTGTTTCTCTCGCTACCAGTATCCATCATCTATTCCGCAATTTGTTCAAGCTAAAATGATCGCAGTCACCGAACGTTTTCTTACCTATATCGGCTTTGATAACAGTCCGTTTAATATTGAATATTACTGGGATAAGGAGAAAGACCATATCTGGTTATTGGAGATCAATACTCGTATTTCCAAGTCACATTGTCCATTATTTCGCAACGTCGATGGCATGTCCCATCATGTAGTAATGTTGTCTCTTGCCTTGGGAAAAAAACCTGCATTTCCACATCGTCAAGGTCTATACCAATATGCGGCCAAGTTCATGTGGCGGAAAAATGCAGATGCGATGGTCAATAGAGTGCCCACAGAGCAAGAAGTACAGTCTGTTACTCGGCGGATCGCAGGTACGGAGATACAACTGCATATTCGAGAGGGGATGAGTCTGTCTGAGCTTAATTGTCAAGACAGTTATAGTTATGAGATTGCTGTCGTGTTTATCGGCGGCGACAGCGAGCAGGATCTATTGCAGAAATATCGTGATGTGCAACAGGCTTTACCGCTTGAACTTGTGCCGCTGTCCTAAAATAAATGCACATGAATAATGAGGAGGAAATATGACGGTTACCGAACACTCCGCATACAAAATCCGACATATCGAACATTGCTGGATCCCGATGGCTGACGGCATTCGACTCTCTGCCCGTATATGGATGCCCGAAGGTGCTGAAAGTAAGCCTGTACCGGCTATTTTTGAATATATTCCTTACCGTAAGCGTGACGGGGTAAGATTGCGCGACGAAACTATGCATCCCTATTTTGCTGGGCACGGCTATGCCTGTATCCGTGTTGATATCCGTGGCAGCGGTGACTCGGAAGGTGTGCTTACTGATGAGTACCTGCAGCAGGAACTCGACGACGGTGTTGCTGTTATTGAGTGGCTGGACAAACAGCCATGGTGTGATGGAAGAGTCGGTATGTACGGTATTTCTTGGGGGGGATTCAACGGTCTGCAGATTGCAGCAATGCAACCGCCGCAGCTTAAAGCTATCGTCAGCGTTTGCTCTACCGATGACCGCTATGCAGATGATGTGCACTATATGGGAGGTTGCCTGCTCGGTGATAATCTTTCTTGGGCTTCGACAATGTTTGCCTATAACTCGCTGCCACCGGATCCGACAATTGTCGGTGACAAGTGGCGCGATATGTGGTTTGAACGCCTTAAAGGCAGTGGATTGTGGCTGGATACTTGGCTTAATCATCAGCACCGTGACGAATACTGGCAGCATGGTTCGATCTGTGAAAATTTCTCTAAAGTACAGATTCCGGTCATGGCGGTAAGCGGCTGGGCCGATGGCTACAGTAATGCGGTTTTTCGTCTGCTCAGTAATTTGACTGGGCCGAGGATAGGACTAATTGGCCCATGGAGTCATAAGTATCCGCATATTGGTGTGCCCGGCCCGGCGATCGGGTTTTTACAGGAATGTCTGCGCTGGTGGGATAAATGGTTAAAGGGTATTGAGACCGGCATAATGGATGAGCCAATGCTGCGGGCATGGATGCTTGACAGTATGCCTCCGTCTACTTTTTACCATCAGCGTTATGGTCGCTGGGTTAGTGAGCCATCCTGGCCATCACCCAATATCGGAACGTTTGTCTTCAAGCTTGATAAATATCGTCTGGTGGACGAGTTCACTGAGGTTGAAGATGAGGAGCTGTGTTTACAATCACCGCTGAGCAACGGTCTGTTTGCTGGCAAATGGTGTTCATATAGTACAACGCCGGATCTTCCTCATGATCAGCGTGAAGAAGAAGGAGGCGCGTTAGTTTTTACAAGCGAGCCTCTCGACACCGCACTTGAAATCATGGGAGCCCCTGTGATTGAGTTGGAATTATCGGCAAGCAAACCCGTGGCTATGATAGCAGTGCGGCTTTCGGATGTGCACCCTGACAACAAGAGCTCCCGGGTAACTTACGGCCTGCTAAACCTGACCCATAGGGATAGCCATGCCAATCCGACACCGTTACAGCCGGGAAAGCGTTATCGAGTAAGTCTGCAGCTTAACGGTGTAGCACAGACCTTTCCTAAGAACCACCGCATATGCATTGCTATTTCTTCATCTTATTTCCCGCTGGCTTGGCCTCCCGGAACTTCGACGCAGATCAATATTTATACAAGTTGTAGCCGCTTGATTTTACCTACCCGAACACCGCGTAAAGAGACGATTACTTTTCCTGATGTAGAGGCTTCCGCCAGCGGTACCAAGCAACAAATTAAGGAGGCACATCATAATTGGCGGTTGATCCGCGAGCTGGACAAGGATTTGTCTACTTTGGAGGTCATTAACGATAGTGGTACTTACCGGCTTGAAGATATCGACCTGATTGTAAAACGCAAGACGAAAGAGTGGTATACCTATCAGCGCGATGACTTCCAGTCTGTGAAGGGCAAAACGCTGTGGCGATGGGGATTTAAGCGTGGAGATTGGACGATAGAGACCGTCACCCGTACCTTATTACATTGCGATGAGTTTTATTTTTATTTGGATGCAGAACTTGATGCCTATGAAGGTGACAAGCGAGTTTATTCTCAAAACTGGAATCTTCGCATTAAGCGTAATTTGGTTTGATGCGGGGACCTGTTGTTTTTGTTAAGAGTAACTGGCGAGTATTACCTAAAAAATCAAGAAATACAGACGCTAACAGCGGCAGTTCTGGAAGTGTTAATACCGTCTCATCCTAAATTAATTTCTCAGCCGAGCACTGAGCATTAGTTCAAGTTTTTCATATGTATAACAATGATGAGTTGTTGGATAGCAGAGGTAAATACAACATTTCGTCATTAAAAGTGCTGAACACTTTGCAAAGTGCTAAGTGAAGAATAAACAACATACTATAAGTTAATGGGGTTTTTTATGCCTAATCATATCAGTCTATTGACCCGGGATACTATTGCTTTAATTCTCGCTGGCGGAAAAGGAAGCCGCTTAAAACAGCTAACGACAGAGCGTGCGAAACCTGTAGTGCCTTTCGCGGGTAAATATAAAGTTATTGATTTTACTTTGTCTAATTGTATGAATTCAGGGGTACGAAAAGTTAATATATTAACTCACCATAACTCCTTAGAACTAATAACACATGTGCAAAAAGCGTGGAGCCGTTTGCCATGGGAGTTGGGAGAATATATCAATATTGTACCAGCAGAACAAAAAATTGGAGGTTTCTGGTATCCGGGTACAGCAGGTGCTGTTTATCAAAATCTAAAGGTTTTACGTAAACAAAATTGCAAGTATGTGTTGATATTATGCGGAGATCATATTTATAAAATGGATTACAGCCGAATGTTACGCCATCATGCAAAACATAATGCCGATATATCCATTGCCTCTATGCCGATCCACAGTGATTGCGCTTCTTCATTTGGTGTTTTAAACATTGATGCAAATATGAGGATTAAACAATTTCAAGAAAAACCCGTTACTCCTGCTGAAATACCGGATCAGCCAGGGTTTTCATTGGTATCGATGGGGGTCTATATTTTTAACTTTGATATTTTAGTGAAACTACTAGAAGATGATGTTGACTTGGAAGGATCTCTGCATGATTTTGGCCATAATATAATCCCCAATGCAGTAAATGATCACTGTGTAATCTCCTATATTTTTGATGATAGGGGCTGTGCAGATGTACAAGCCTACTGGAAAGATATCGGAACGATTGACCAATATTTTCAAGCAAATCTCGATCTGGTGAAGATTAATCCCGAATTAAACTTATACGATACACATTGGCCGATCTATTCATTTTCAGAGCAGCTACCCGGTGCCAAATTTATCTTTAAAGGTGCTGGCTGCTGTGGACAGGCGTTAGATAGTGTTGTTTGCGCTGGCTCTATCATCTCTGGTGCCAGGGTTGAGGATTCACTGATTTTTACGAAAGTAACCATTGAGCAATATACGTTTGTCAAAAACTGTGTTGTTTTGCCAAATGTAACTATAGGCCGATCTTGTTATCTACGTAATGCCTTGATTACTGATGACTGTATTATACCTGATGGCATTCGCATTGGTTACGATGTTGAAATTGATAATGAATACTTTGATATCTCTGAAAATGGAGTAGTCGTTGTCACTCAAGAGATGATAGATAACTATGTATCGCAGTCACATGATAATTAAGTACTCTTATCCAATAGAACTGGACATAAAGTTGTAGTTTTGTAAGTTGCAATGGGGTAGTTAGCGACCTAGCTTTAGTTAGGTTTCGCTACGCGCATTAAAATGAGTTTTGATTTTACTTTTTACTGCTTAATATTAAATTAACTTGATTGCAAAAAAAGTAGCTGCTGTGTTAGGCGTGATTTTCTGTGTGGAAAAGGCACTACTCACAGCAAAATTGGATTATTGAGATGAGTAATTACTTGAATCATTTAGTCATTCGATACTTATGACTGACACAAGGCTAATAGATATCTAATAAGCGGATGTCTATTATTAATACCGCATTGGGACCAATGCTACTGCGATTACCCTTTTTGCCCCATGCTAAATCTGCAGGTATTACAAACTCATAACGTGCACCTAAAGCCATATATTGCAAACCTTCAGTTAATCCGTCGATCGCTTCTTCGATACTAAATTTTTCAGAGCTATTCTTTTGGTATGTATCAGCGATAACTTTACCATCAGTTAATAAAATACGCTGATGAACTTCAACACTGTCATCGATAGTCGGATTACGATTTTCTGACTCCTCAATTACACGATACATTAGACCTGAATCTGTGATGATTACATCCGGTTTTTGTTGGTACTTTATTGAAAAGTCTTCGCTGCTTTTTCTGTTTTGTCCAGCAGAGCCTTTACCACTTTTTTTCTCTTTTTTACGTGCCATTATTTTATATTCCGAAACAATAAACTGATGATTTAAGTAGTAATAGATAACATTCAATAAAAATAATGAATGCTACTTATTTTGAAAGCTGCGACTATTTTACATATCTTTTTCAAAATGTCTTAACTCAATCTTATTGAAAAGCTTGAACAATAAGCTGACTGTAATGAAAATCAACTTCTGTTCTATTAAAGTAATTAGTGACTATGCTTGTATCAACTATTTAGATTTTTTAATAGAAGTATGGACTTGATATTAAGAAGTAATAATATTTCCAGCTAGATAGATAATAAAATAATCTATCTGAATCAGATAGATGAAGCTAAATGGCTATTTTCATACTTTTTATAGTCGTCAGTCTAGATCAATAAATTTGGCGCTTTTACTGCCCACCGAGGGTAGCGGCAAGAGACCGCTGCTAAACCTATTAAATGAGCTTAACTATTGATTGCCCCTAGAGCTTGATAAAAATTGTGGATTAATTAGGAACCTTATTATGACCTTATTATTAATATACTTAGCGATTGCGATAGGCGTGTCCTTCTTGTGCTCTGTACTTGAAGCTGTTTTACTTTCGATAACCCCAGGTTTTGTTGAAAATGTATCAACCAGCTCACCGAAGAATGGCAAGGTTCTGGTCAGAGTCAAAGAGCGTCTTGATGAATCCATTTCCAGTATTCTGATACTAAATACATTTGCGCATACCATGGGAGCAGCGGGCGTAGGCTCTCAAGCGGCACAAGTGTTTGGTGCAAAATGGGAAACCTTAATTGCCATTTTATTAACTCTGGCAATTTTATATTTATCTGAGATTATACCTAAGACATTAGGGGCAACTTTTTGGCGTCAGCTAGCCATTCCTTCTGCAAAAATAATTTCCTGGTTAGTTAAACTGGTCTATCCACTTGTTTGGCTTTCTGGTCTTATCACCCGATTATTCAGCCAGAATGCTGAAAATGATGTGAGTCGCGATGAGATAATTGCTTTAGCATCATTGGGCCATAAGCTGGGCAGCTTAGGTGGAGAAGAAAATAAGCACTTAGCCAATGCATTAACACTAAGAGAAATCAAAACTAAGGAAATTTATACGCCAAGAAGTGTTGTTCATTCTTTAAGTGAAACGACCACGGTGAAAAGTGCGTTAGATAATGAAAAGAGCCGTCATTTCTCTAGGATCCCTATCTTTGATGAAAGCGGTACGATTCAACATATGGTGTTGAATCGTGAGCTTTACGAAGCTGAACGTCAGGGACAAGGCGAACTAGCCATCAAACAATTTTCAAAAACAATTCTTCGTGTCTCGGAAGAGCTACCGGTGCAGCAGTTGTTAAAAAGATTCCTTAAAGAGAATGTACATATTTTTGTTGTTGAAGATGAATATGGGCAGGATGAAGGAGTTGTTAGCTTAGAGGACGCAATTGAAACATTGCTTGGCAGTGAAATTGTAGATGAAAGTGACACGGTAGATGATTTGCAGGCATTGGCAAAAGAGCAACATCAAGAACGCATGCGCGATGATAAACAATAATATTTCATGCTTATGTATTTAACTCAGGTGAAAATGGAAAAGAATTAAAATCATTAAAAATCAAAAGATTAGAAGCACCAACCACAGAGGACACCGAGAGTCACAGAGAAAATATAATTTAAGTATAATTGTTTTTTCTCTGTGTAGTGCGCAGCACCTCTGTGGTCGTGTTTTTAAGGTTTTTGCAAAAGATCACCTGAGTCATCTACATAAGCATGTAATATTTTTAGCTAACTAAAATATATCGCTCCTCATACTGGGGAGTCTTGCTATTTTTAGTCCATAATCTACTATATTTTTTCGTCCACAATCTACTAAATAGACCAAATCGAAATACAAAACACCACAATATAAATTCTTAAAGTAAATCCATCTCCCATGCAAAAATGCATTTCTGTAATTCATATGTATTACGCCGTATTTAATAAATAATCTGCTTACTTTCTCAAAGGAGTAGATAATGGAAATTATTAATCAAACTATTACATTAAATGGGCGTGATTATAATTTAGAAGATAGTGGCGAAGGTCCATCTTGTTTATTAATAAGCCATCAGCATTGTTGCTCACCATTCACCTTATTGCCAATGGTGGAACATATGCGTAAAAGCTATCGTTTAATTATCTTGGATATTACCGATCATTTACCTGCAGATAGTAACCTTATTAGCGACATGCAATTAAAGGAACTGATTGATGATTTACACCTGCTTTGTGATATCTATTGGTTAGATAAGGTGCGAGTACTCAGTGATTACCAACCTGATATTATTCAAGCTAAGTTTAAAAGGGATCTTTTTGAACGTTACCAAGCCCCTCATAAATGGTTAAGTCCTCATTTATCTGACGAATGTGATTATCCAATCTCATCTACTTCATAATATAACTATTCAGCCTCAACTTGAGGTTGTTTAATTTCATCAAATAAACGCTGTAACAGTTGATGCAAAAACTGATTCAATGGATAACCACGTCGCGTCTGTAGGTAACCTCCGATAATGTCTAAGTTTGGAACCGTGTTAGGCAAACTAGGCATCGGATAAATGGTTAATGCCTCATCTAAGTCGCTAATGTAACTGCTTGTATAAGAGATTGAGTCGCTATTTTTTAAGGTATATATGGCAGCTTTTAAACTGTGCGTTTTTAATCTGATATTTGCTTCATAACCTTTCGATTTATACACTTCATGCAATACACTTTTATTGTAATTTACCCCGGATAAATAAAGTTGTACTACAGCGAGTTCATGTAATGTTTCCCAATCACTGCCTTGGCTTAAGATAGGATGGTTTTTACGGGCGACAATGGCCGGTTTGATACCCTTAATCTTGTGACTATAAATATCCTGAGGGAAGGGAAAATTAGATAGTTGAATACTGTAATCAACCTTTCCATTAAGCATTTCGGAAAGAGAGTGTCCTTGCCAATAATCTAATTCAAAGCTGGCTTGCGGGAGAGCGCTCGATAACGTCTCTATTAAACGTTCACCAAATACCTCTAATAAATAAGTGTTTACTACAATTGATATTGTTCCTGTAAATAATAAAGGATCAAAATTATTGTAGGATTCCATGACTTTGGTGATAGGAGCAAGCATGTCATCGGCCGCTTGCGCCAGCTTTTCAGCAAGTTCAGAGGGCTCTACGCCGTGTGCTTTGCGTAAAAATAGTTGGTCGCCAAATGTTTCACGTAATTTACCCAAACCGCGACTTACGCTGGTTTGAGAAATGCCTAATATCTCTGCAGCTTGATGGGTATTTTTAGTTTCTACTACCGTTTTTAATAGCTTCATTAAGTTTAAATCTAATTCTGCTAGCTGCTTATTCATGCTTTCATCTCTGCTTAAAATCAATATATTAAATATACCGCAATGTTTGTAAAGCACACTGTTTTTATTTCTAGAAATTTTGTTGTGACTCGGCTCAATTAGCAGAGTCATATGATGTTATTACTTAACTCACTTAGTAGGGCTTTAGCCACTCCTACTGAACTTATACACTATGGGTAAAATATTATGCTAAGTGAGCGGGTTGCTTTGATTTATCTCTTGTAAGGTAATAATAGAGGTAAACAATTGAATATAGTGTGACAAAAAGATCTAATGCAAACACACCACTCCAGCCATAAAACCACGTATAATCATTTACAACTACATTGTATAAAAACAGACCCACAAACATTGATTTCTCAAATCCGCTATAAATCATGGTTGAAAAACGAAGCTCTTTAAATTTAGCTGATACCATCAGTAATACACCTATACAACCAACCATTACTCCCCAATGCTGATAGGTAGCTTGCAGGTATTCTTTATTTACCATCATTGCTTCGTTATAAAAGAAAAGATTTTGCATACTCCATTCGGGTGCTAAAAAAGTGGCAAAAGCGGTTGCGGTTAAAAACCAGTAACCAATAAATACATCTTGATCGTTTTTTGACAAAATTGTTCTAACATGGCTTCGCAGGTGTCGGGTTGATGAAAATCATTAATGAAGCTGGTGGCACAAAAGGGTCTTTTTACCATTATTTTAAGTCAAAAGAGCACTTTGGCGAACTGATGTTAAATGATTATTTCGAAGAACACTTAATAATATTAGAGTCATACCTTAACGATCAAACACTATCGCGTAGTGCGAGAGTTCAAGCGTATTTTCAGCATTGGTGTGACTCTAAACTGACTGATGATTTTAGTATTAATTGTTTGGCGGTTAAATTATCGGGTGAAATCTCAGGTAGTACCAATGCAATACATTATGGCCAGTGGCTCAGAGAACATGATCCAGTGCATGGCTAAGTTATTTGTTGAAGGTAACAGTGAAGGGGATTTCTCTGTCGAAGATCCTGAATCCCTTGCACGAATTCTGTATAGTTTATGGCTAGGCTCTACATTGATGGCGGCTATGCAGCGTGATCGCAAGGTGTTAGACAACGCCATGCAAACAACACTACAATTAATAAAGTAGTGTTGTTTGGAGGACTAAGGTGTATCTCTTTGTTTAAGCATTTTATAGAAAAATGAGGGTCCCATAAGAAGTAGCTTTTAATACCGAGGGTTAGTCTGTTGTTCTATTATTGATTAGCGTCGGTTCTAACTCGCTTTTGTCCAAAACCACTTAAAAATTCATTTAGGAAGAGACCAAAACCTACTTAATCGGTGGAATATGGTTGGCTATAAAGAGAAAGGAGTGAAATAGCCAACAACATTTTATTCTTTTTTATTTCTTGTAAGAGAGCATTTTTACCTTAATTAAATAGACAGAAAAAAGTGCAATAAAAATTGAATCTAATATTATTGTTACGGCTGACTTTTCAACATACTGAATGCCAAAAATAATAATTAAAGATATAAACACAACTTTGCTTAGGCTTACTATAACGAGTGATAAATTACGATAAACAGGCTTATATGCACCATAAATTAATAGCGTCCCCATCAAAAAAATTAAAAAGCCCCAACTTCTAACAACCACCGCAGCCAATGGCTCGCTAAGAGTTTCTCCAAACATACTTATTAAAGCTGCTTGAGGTGCGAAAACTGCAAAGATCATTGAGCAAGTAAGTAAACCTGCAATAACCATGATCCATTGTATATTTTTAATGATAACGTTCAAAATAACTCCTAATTTTCAATGGTATATAACAAATAACTTGGCTATTACTAAAGTTCAGAAATATCGGCATAAACAAAATAGTCGGTAATTTTTCCGCCAACAAGGGTTAACTGGGTGGAAAAAAAGGCACAATGCTTGCTACCATCCAGGCGAACATAATCGACCGCGCCACTGCATATGACATCTTTGCCTGCAGACCAAACTTTGTCGATGCTATGTTTCATTGAACTTATACTATCGAAGAATTGCTTATTGGCATCAAGTGCACTTTGTTTATCTGTAATGGTATTAAAATTACCTATACGAAAATTTACATTCTCGGCAAGGGCGGTATCTAAGTAGCTCAGATCTTTGTTATCGACGGCACTGTATAAGGATGTTATCAACTGATTTGCTTGTAAATTATTCATATTTCACCTTGTCTAACCTGTTGTGATTACGTAGTAACGTGTTGTTATAAAATTCTGTTTCTTATTAATACATATTTCTTTTTTAAAGTAGGGGTTAAGAAGCTGCAACTCAGCTCAGACTCACCAAGATATTTCTGGTCCAGCGGGAACGATACCCGTTGGATTAATGTGTTTATGCGAAAAATAATAATGAAGTTTCATATGGTCGATATCGATAGTATCTCTGATACTTGGAATACTAACTAAATCCAGCATATAGCTATAAAGATGTTCAAACGACTTGAGATGCTTCTTATTCACCTTAAAATGTACTTCGTAAACCGCTTCAAAGCGCACCAGCGTCGGGATTAAGAAAAAGTCTGATAAGGTGATGTCATTCCCGTGTAAATAGCGCGTTTTTTGTAATCGCATATTGAGTTGTTCTAAAGCTCCAAATAGCACGTCACAGGCAGTATCATAGCTTGTTTGATCGGCCGCAAAACCTACGTGATAAACTTTGCGATTAACATATTGATGCAACCAATCATTTAGTGATGTGATTTCTTTCTTTAAATGATTTGGTACCAGTTCAATTTGATTCTTGGCTAATGGTAGCCATTTAGTCGCTAAATCCATTGCTATTGATGAAGAATTATTTCCTACTATGCGATTTTTCTTTTTATCCAACAGCACTGGCACCGTAACTCTTCCTGAATAGGTGGGATTAGATGTTTGGTATAACACTACCAAACTATTTAAATCATTTACTTTATCTGGATGTGCTTGATCAAATAACCAGCCTTCAGAAGCGCGTTTTGCTGCAACTGAAGAGACTGAAATAGCGTGTTGCAAGCCAAGGTAATTAATCACCAAATCAGCACGATGTGCAAAAGGGCATGCGTAAGAGATGTATAAATGATATCGGCCCAATTCAGGGGCATCAGGAAGATGAAAGCTATCTTCTTTAAGTAATTCCAGCACATCTTTGTTGGGGTACCATACGCCTTTATCTAAAACTGCCATGCGATGCCTTTTCTTTAGTTTTTTATCAATTAATTGCAAATGTGCTAGTTAACTGCTTTTAGCTTGTGCCGTAAACTGATGATAAATATAACTGCCTTTATGTAGTGGATAAACATCAGCTCAGTGATATGATAATTTACTGGGAGTGCATAATCATGGAGTGTGAATTATAAAATGGATAAATTAAGAGCTATCACTGTGTTTCGCCGTGTTATAGAACTAGGTAGTTTTAAGGCAGCTGCCGAAGATATGCGTTTGTCTAAAGCCGCTATCAGTAAAAATATCAATGAACTTGAAGACTACCTAAAAAGTCCATTAATTAACCGAACGACTAGGAAAATGCACATCACAGAAAATGGGCAACTTTACTACAATCATGTTTGCACCATACTGGATGAGTTATCCAACGCGGATTTATCGATAATGGAGTCGTCTCATCAGATCAGAGGCTTGATAAAAGTCAGTATGCCTATGTCAGCGGGGCTATTGCAATTTAATCCTGCTGTCTGTGATTTTATGACGCTTCACCCCGAAATATCTGTTGAGGTTACCATGAGTGACCAATATGTCGATTTGGTTGGACAGGGGATAGATGTTGCAATTAGAGGCGGTGGAGAATTAAAAAACTCGAGTCTTAAATCCCGAAAAATACTTGATATGAAGCGTGTTCTCTGTGCTTCGCCCAGTTACCTAATAAACGCTAAAGAATTAACATCTCCAGATGATCTCATTTTTCAAAATTGTTTGATCTATAGTTTATCATCGTCACCTCGACATTGGGTGTTTCGTAAACAAGGTGCAGTAAAAGCGATTGATCTTGCCACTACAAGCTATGTTGTTAATAATAGCTTGGCTATAAAACAAGCGACTTTGGCAGGATTAGGTATCACACTGACTCCCGAGCTATTCGTCAATAAAGAGCTAGCATCAGGTGAATTAATTAAGCTGTTACCGTCGTGGGAAGCAGATCAACACGCCCTTTATGCGGTTTATCCTTATCACAAAGAACAATCGCAAAAAGTGCGCACGTTTATTGACTTTCTTATTGGATATTTTTCTAAAAATTAGCTTTGTTGATTAGGCTTAAGCATCTATTTTTTTAAGCCTATTTTGCAGTTGTAATAATGCTGTTGCTGAAATCGAAAGGATCATGCCCGGCAGCACAATGCCGGGTATGGTCTTGCCTTCAAACATCCACATTAGTATTGCGACGAAGAGGGGGCTTAAGTAGATATAAGCCATCACTTTCGTTGGGCCTAGCACCACAGTGGTTTTTTGAATGATAAATGTAGACACAAGCGTTGTAAAGATTGCTAAGTATCCCATGTGAAAGAGTAAATCCGAGTCCAGCAAATGCCACTGAAGAGGTTTGTTAAAAAGCAGTAGTGCCAACAACATCCATAAAGCACCCCCTAATAATGTACAGAACACTACCACCACCATATCATCGCCTCGATATAGCAACTTCATCGAAATTGAAAAACAAACCATCGCGATACAACCAGCCATAAAGAGCGCATCACCACTATTTAAAGAAAATGCTAAAAGTGCATGTATATCACCGCCAAAGATCACCCAACACGTACCTGATATGCCTAACAGGTAAACAAAAAGCATTTTTTTAGAAATTTTCTCTTTAAAAATAAATAAACTG
>JBALXF010000109.1:0-8147 GCA_036961085.1 Psychromonas sp. | reverse complement strand
CAATAATTTAACCATAAATTGGACAGCGTTAACGTCCAATAAATGCTTCAGGAATCATTATTTATGTCCCAAGTCGGCACGCTTTATATCGTATCTGCCCCAAGCGGCGCAGGAAAATCTAGTTTAATCAAAGCACTTCTAGCTGAAAAAAGAGATTGGCAAGCTCAAGTGTCTATTTCTCATACCACACGAGCACCACGTGTTGGCGAAAATAATGGTGAACACTATCATTTTATAGATGCTGATAATTTCAAACAGATGATTGCTGAAAATGCATTTTTTGAATGGGCTGAAGTATTTGGTAACTTTTACGGCACGTCACGTGTTGCAATCGAAGAAGCCCTTTTGCAAGGTATTGATGTTATGTTAGACATCGACTGGCAAGGTGCGCGACAAGTACGTGAAGTGATGCCTAATGCAAAAGGTATTTTTATTCTACCGCCAAGTCGTGAAGAGTTAGAGTCTCGTTTAAATAAACGTGGTCAAGATAGTGACGAAATCATTGCAAAACGTATGGAACAAGCACAATCCGAAATGTCGCATTATGATGAATATGATTATCTAATAGTAAATGATGACTTTGATACTGCAACTCAAGAATTTTCAGCTATTGTTAAATCATTAAGAAATGCACAAGATAAACAAGCGATTAAACATAAAACAACGATTAAAGAGTTATTAGAGCATTAATCTTAGAACGAAGTTACTGGATAAATTGTGATTTAGCACATATAATAATCGCCCTTTTTTGTGTAATTAATTTTTTGGAGTTCAGCAATGGCACGTGTAACCGTTGAAGATGCAGTAAATGTAGTTGGTAACCGTTTCGATCTTATCCTAATGGCCGCTCGTAGAGCTCGTCAGCTTGCTACTCAAGGTAAAACACCTTTAGTTGATCCTGAAAATGACAAACCAACAGTTATTGCTTTACGTGAAATTGAAGAGAATCTAATCACCAATGAGTTGATGGATATTCAAGATCGTCAAGAGAAGCATGAAAAACAAGCGGCAGAACTAGCTGCTGTAGCTGCGATTGCTGAAGGTCGTGGTTAATACTCGACCCGAGTTAAAAATTATAAATAACGCCGACCATGAAAATGCTCGGCGTTTTTTTTTCTTATAAGATGGAGTTTATTTGTTGTGATGACCTTATTATTACCTGCCCTCGCGATACTTCTGGGTTTTGCCCTCCTAATCTGGAGTGCCGATAAATTTGTACTTGGCGCGTCAAATACGGCACGTAGTTTTTCAATTTCACCGCTTATTGTTGGTGTTGTAATTGTAGGTTTAGGTACATCTGCACCGGAAATGCTGGTTTCAGCAATGGCAGCAGCAGATGGGAAAACAGGTCTTTCTATTGGTAATGCGATTGGCTCTAATATTACCAATATCGGCTTAATGCTCGGTATTACTGCAATATTTTACCCTTTACATATCCACTCAAAACTATTAAAGCGTGAGATGCCTGTTCTTTTAGTGATCATAGGTATTAGCTTATATTTTCTTATTGATCAGCATCTTAGCTTTATGAATGGCCTTATTCTATTAATGCTGATGTTTGCCATGTTAGCTTTTAGTGTTTACGAAGCAAGAAGTCACGGTGAGGATAGCTTACCACAGGAAATTTTAGACGAATTACCTGAAGAGGTGAGCAAAAAAGAGGCCTTAAAATGGCTAATTATTGGTATTATCGTATTAATTGCATCATCTAGGATACTCGTTTGGGGCGCAGTAGAAATCGCGGAATATTATGCAGTGAGTGATTTGATTATCGGCCTAACTATTATTGCTATTGGTACTAGCTTACCTGAGTTGGCGGCCACTGTTGCAGCTGCACGTAAAAAAGAATTTGATTTAGCCGTGGGTAATATTATCGGCTCAAATATGTTTAATATATTAGGTGTAATGGCATTACCAGGGTTAATTCACCCAGGCGAATTTGAAATTGAAGTATTAACCCGTGATTACCCTGTGATGATCCTGCTAACCATAACATTAATGTTATTTTCAGTTGCTTGGCGCAAAGGAAAAACAGGCATATTAGGGCGTGTTGAAGGCGCGGTATTATTAGCTGGTTATATTGCTTACATGTTCTGGTTATACAAAGATGCGACCGCTGCAGCAGTTGCGTAATGACCGACATATCAAACAAGGGTTAAACGGATAAAGTTTAATCATTCGCTATAAAAAAGGCGCTAAGGTTAATCACCCTAGCGCCTTTTTTGTTACTGCCGAACTCTAACATTTGAAAGCTAGCTATTACTCAATCATACGCCTTGATCTATGCTGTTTTCCCTACGTAGCCATTGACCATTTGATTAAGTGGAATGGTATCACTCATAAATTGAGTTACCCGTTAATCTCACTACTGCCTTGGGTGCTGTGGGGCTGCGAATACCTTTATATAACTGTGCGTAATAAAGTTGCGGCTCATTAGTGTGAGTTACTAAACAGGTGATTTATTAAGCAGATTTTTTTGGGGGGGAAGGATTTTATGACGAGTAAAAAAAACCTCATGCATATACATGAGGCCAAATATTCTCAGAGCTAGTATCAAAGTAACTTAACCTTCAATACAGCTTTAGTTTTAGTTCTTATTATTACTGAGTTTACTTCTTATTCTTATTCAGCATCTAGAGGAGTAGATGTTTTTTTGTGCGTTAGGTAAAGCGGAACAGCTGCAAATAGTAGACCGCCAACAATGTTACCTAGAATGGTTGGGATAAGGTTGAAGTTCAACCAAGTCGCAATACCAAAATCAGCACCTAAAATCATTCCTAGTGGGAATAAGAACATATTTACTACTGTATGCTCGAATACTAAAGCAAAGAAGATAAAAATTGGGAACCACATTGCAGCAACTTTACCGGCTACAGTACGTGCGGTCATATTACCAATTACACCTAAACATACCATTAGGTTACAAAAGATAGCGCGAACAAAACAAGTGATCCAACCATCTGCACCTAGGTTTTCAAAACCGACTGTACGAGCTGTTGATATTGCGATGAATTTCTGTCCAACAGCATTTGGATCGACTGAGAAGTTCATTGTTAGTGAGATAGCAATCAAATAAGCCACAATTAATGAGCCAATAAGGTTACCTAAGCCAACCAGTCCCCAACAACGAAACACACGTGCCCAGTTAATTCCTGGACGGTTATCGAATTTAGCCAATGGCGCTAAGCCGAACACACCTGTAACAAGGTCATAACCCATTAAACTTAAAATACAAAAACCTACTGGGAAAACCAGTGCGCCAACAAGGCCTATGCCTGTTTGAGTAATTGCAGTGATCGCAACAACAACAGCAAGAGACAAAATAATCCCCGCCATGGTGCCACGTAAAAGAAGATCACGAGCACCTGTTTTAGTTTTGGCTTCGCCAACATCGATCATAGTTTGAACAAAATCAGCAGGTTTTACGTAAGACATTTTAGTCCCTTATTAGTGAGTTAAATTTAAAATTGAATAGTGAAAGGCTTCCTGCTCATCTTCATTAAAATAAGCTGAACAAGAAACTTTTTAGCTATTAAATCTCTAACTTCGGCCTTAATACTTGTCAAACAAATAGTTAAAGCCAGATATTAATACTTTCTTATAGTTGAATTTCAACTTGGCCATCGCTAATGCGTGTTTTGTATGCACCAACAGACACTTCTTCATTTTCCAGACATGAGCCATCTTGTAAGTTAAAACGTTGTTTTTTCAACGGTGAAGCTACCCATAATTGGTCTTGATGCTGACAAATAATGCCACGAGACAATACGTTAGCTCGCGCAAAAGGGTCCATATTATCAATCGCATAGACAATACTTTCTTCACTTGGGCGAAAGATAGCAATTTGCTTTTCTTTCACTAGAGCACAAACACCTGTCGCTGGGTAAATTTTGTCTAATTCACAAACCTTAATCCATTTGCTCATTACACTTCCTCCAATGAGATATTATAAGTCGGGGCTTTTTCTTCAAGAAAGGCCGGGCGCTTTTGTCCACGTTCTGGTGTAAATACCACGTTATCATCTTGCGCATCACTATTGATAAAGTGTGAGAAACGAGCAAGTTGTGATTCATCAGACAAAGTTTCTGCCCATTCACATTTGTATGACTCGATAGATTCTGACATTTCTTTCTCAAGCTGCTCATTAATGTTTAGCTTATCATTCACAATCACTTCTTTTAAGTACTCGATGCCACCTTCCAAGTTTTGCAGCCAAACTGAGGTACGCGTTAACTTATCTGCAGTACGTACATAGAACATCATGAAGCGATCTAGGTATTTAATTAATGTTTCATTATCTAAGTCTATCGCAAGTAATTCACCGTGTTTTGGTTTCATACCACCGTTACCACATACGTATAAGTTCCAACCTTTATCTGTTGCAATAATACCCACATCTTTACCCTGCGCTTCCGCACATTCGCGTGTACAGCCAGACACACCAAACTTGATTTTATGCGGTGTACGTAAACCTTTATAACGGTTTTCTAATTCAACACCAAAACCGACACTGTCTTGCACACCAAAACGACACCAAGTACTACCAACACAGGTTTTCACCATACGTAATGATTTTCCGTACGCATGACCCGTTTCAAAACCAGCATCAATAAGCTGTTTCCAAATATCAGGTAAATCACCTTTATGTGCTCCAAATAGACCGATACGCTGTGCACCTGTCACTTTGGTGTATAGCTCATATTGCTCGGCAACACTCGCAACTACACCTAATCCTTTTGGTGTAACTTCACCACCAGGCATACGTGGAATAACCGAATAAGTACCATCTTTTTGCATATTTCCTAAGAAAACATCATTGGTATCTTGTAGGCCATTGTTTTCTGGTGAAAGAATATATTCACTCCAGCATGAAGCTAGAATAGAACCAACAGTTGGTTTACAAACTTCACAACCGTAGCCTTTACCGTATTTGCTTAATAAATCTTTAAAGGTTTTGATACCTTCAATGCGGATCAAGTGGAATAACTCTTGGCGAGAATATTCAAAATGCTCACAGATATGGTTTTTAACTTCCACACCTTGTTTTTTCAACTCGGCATTTAATACTTGCGTGATTAGAGGAACACAACCACCACAACCTGTGCCAGCACCCGTTTCAGCTTTAATTGCACCAATTGTTGTATGACCGGCTGCAACTGCATCGGCAATATCACTTTTCTTAACATCAAAACATGAACATACTTGCGCTGTTTCAGGTAAAGCGTCAACACCTAGACCTGCACTCTTAGTACCGGCATGTGCTGGAAGGATAAGAGAATCAGGATGTTTTGGCAGTTCAATATCATTAATTTTATATTGTAATAAATCACTGTAACTTTCAGTGTCACCGACTAAAACGGCGCCTAATAGATTTTTACCATCTTCTGAAACAATAATACGCTTATAAACAGAAGCAGCTTCATCAAGGTATACATAACTTTTACAGTTAGGGGTACGGCCGTTGGCATCACCAATACTACCTACATCAACGCCTAGTAATTTAAGTTTTGCGCTCATATCAGCACCAACAAACTCATTTTCACGGCCTAGAATATTATCCACAGCAACTTTTGCCATGTTGTAACCAGGAGCAACCAATCCAAAGAATTTTTCATTCCAAGATGCACACTCACCAATTGCAAAAATATCAGCATCAGATGTAACGCAATTATTGTTAATAGCAACACCACCACGACGGGCAGTTGCTAAACCACATTGCTTAGCTAATTTATCTTGCGGGCGGATACCTGTAGAGAAGACAATAAAATCAACCTCTAACGACGTACCGTCAGCAAAGTTCATGGTATTACGCGCAGTATCACCTTGAGCAACAATCTCTTTCGTATTTTTACCGGTATGAACATTAACGCCAATGCTTTCGATTTTATTACGAAGCATCTGACCACCTTGTTGGTCTAGCTGTTCAGCCATTAATACAGGTGCAAACTCAATGACATGGGTTTCTACACCTAATGCTTTTAATGCACCAGCAGCTTCTAAACCAAGTAGACCACCACCTACAACAACACCACTCTTACTACGGCGTGCTGTTGCTTCAATAGCATTAAGATCTTCAATAGTACGGTAGACAAAACAATCTTTACTTTCATTGCCTTTAATTTCTGGCACCCAAGGATAAGAACCCGTTGCCATTACTAATTTGTCATAAAAAACAGCACGGCCAGTTTGAGAGTGAATCACTTTCTCATGGCGGTTAATCGTTAATGCACGTTCACCGATTAATACTTCAATATTGTGTTTTTCATAAAAACCTTCTTTAACTAAAGAAAGTTCATCGGCAGTATGGTGAGAAAAGTATGATGATAAATGTACACGATCATATGCGACTCGTGGCTCTTCACAGAAGACGGTGATTTGAAATTTATCTAGATCTGCTTTTTCAACAAAATCTTCAAGGAAGCGATGTCCAACCATACCGTTTCCAATGACTACTAACTTTTGTTTGCTCATACTTTCTCTGCCACCTATCAATTTGAATTGGTCACAATATAGACACATGTCACAAAAATAAATTGATAAATATCAATAAAACTAACACAAAACATGATTATCAATAAATAATCATCAAACACCTCTTAAACCCATATAGAGCCCCTTTTAATAGTGTGGTTAAAGGCCGCGATAGTCCATATTCATAGTGTGGTTAAATGCTTTATAAGCCTTTGCTAGACAGGGCTTATATGTATTACAATAACACTTAAGTGATTGTCATTTTGTTATAAACAGTTAACAAAAAAATAAACTATTTACATGGACTGGAGCTAAATATGCAACATAGTCAATTCAAAATATTAATTAGCGCATGCTTGCTAGGTGAGCGAGTACGATATGATGCAAAAGTGAATAAGCTAGAAGATAAACTGATCTGCAATTGGCTTGCACAAGGCATAGTATTGGGCATTTGCCCAGAGGTGAGCGGTGGATTAACAACACCACGTGCAGCGGCAGAAATCCAAACTGATTTATCAATTAAAACCACCACCGGAGAAGATGTTTCACAAGCATTTATGCTCGGAGCACAAAAAACCTTAGAGGCAGCTCTTGCTCACGATATCAAGATTGCGATACTTACCGAAAAAAGCCCCTCTTGTGGAAGTTCACAACGCTATGATGGCAGTTTTTCAAGACGTTTAATTACCGGGGAAGGCGTCACTACAACATTATTACGTGAGCATGGAATAAAAGTATTTAACCAATTTCAGCTACAACAAGCGCAAGATTATCTAGATAACTTACCCGAGACTATTTGCACAAGCACTGCTTAGTTATAAGTGAGTCATTTAAAAACATTGGAATAGAAATGATAAATAGACGTTTACCTGCACCTGTTTTATAGCAAGCATTACATCCATTGAATAGTTTTTGTTAGACTGATTTTTTTAAATGAAGAGGTTGTACACTTTCAAAATCATCAATGAGAGTGATATTACAACCGATTCTTTTTGCACAGACACTAAGGCATAATTTAGAAACCTGTTGTTTCGAGTGGGCAGTTAAGCAACGTACTTCTGCTGCACATATTAATCCACTTTCAAATAATACGGTTAATTTTTCAAAACTTATCTCAAGCTGTATTGGCATTTTCCCTGATTCATTATTGTCCATCACTATTACCTCACTGACCTAATACCTGATCAGCTAACTATAGATGATAATGACTATCATTTACAGTTTATTTTTTAACTTAGGAAAATCATCAATAAAGAACAGTTTATTTTACCTCAGATTGTTGTATTGATTAGCCTTGCAGGTTATTCGGCTGCACTACAATTTATAAAACCATCACTAGAAAAAGCTTATTTTCTATCAATACAAGCCAGCCTTTATATAAAACTAATCGCTAAAAATCATAATCTTTAATCGGGTCAATCTGCATAAGATCAGGATGGTTATATTGATAACTTAACAATGCCTTAAGCTTATCATTGGACACAATCTTAGCAGCAGCACTCGGTTCATTGGCTATTTGTGGTTTTACTAAGCCCAACGCAAGCGCATTAAATAGATAAAACTGTTGTTTAGTGGGGTGGGTATCTGCACATGCATTTAGTATCTCAGAGAAAATATTTTTTCTAAGTATAAGTAGAATAATAGCAAGGCAATCATCAAGGTGAATAAGGTTTACC
>JBALXF010000108.1:0-8168 GCA_036961085.1 Psychromonas sp. | reverse complement strand
GACATATCAAAATCAAATATCTTAACCCTTGTTCCGATATTATTGTCGCTAATTGTTTGTTGGTTGGGTGAACAGATACCAAAACCATTACCGGTTGACATTGATTCGCTAACTAATCGCTTATACTTAGGCTCAAATATTGTTAATCGCGTTTTACCACCGGGTAAGATAAAAATTGGCAGTGGAAATAGTGCAATTCTCATTTAGATGTCCTTATAAAATGTTTTAAATAGCTGAATTGTTAGTTAAAAAAACGGGCGTCTAGGCCCGTTCATTAACTGCTTTTAATTAATCATCTAAGCTTATCACTGATACACTCGTTGGAGCTGTAGGATCATCTATTGCAACTAAAGTTGTAATCGTATTTCCTGCTAAGTCGAGCATTACAGGTCCAATCGCAATAGAATTCATATCACCAGTAGGCGTTACCATGATATAAACTTCGCCAGGTGTTACATCTAATAGGCTACTGTCACCTTTATATGGCACATTAGAGAGAATTACATCATCTGCGCTTGGTGTTGCATCGGCACTCACATAAATATCAACGTTGCCAGCTAATGTTGATGCATGAATAGCACGTAATTTAGCAGAGGTTGCAACACGACGAGTCTCATCAGCGACAACATATAACTCCACATTATCATTACCATCACCTAAGGCACCGATAGCAATTGCAGTATAAGTTTTAGTCGCCTCTAAGCTTGCATTAAGAGTCAAATCATCAACTACCGTTTCGGTCCCCGTCACTGCGACATTAAAGATATAGTCTGCAGCAGGTACAGCTAAATAGTCCGTGAAACTTTTGAACTCAACATTATATAGAGGGCTATCCATTGCAGGCGCGGTGCCATTTACCCAAACATCTACACCTGGTGCATCGGAAATAGTGTGTACCACACGAATATCACTACCACTATTTACATCATTAACTAATAAAGAAGCATCACCAGTATCAACTAATAAACTCACCGGAGAAGCCCCTGCTGCAGTATTAGTCGTTGCCAGTGCAACCCAATCACCGCCAGCGGGTAAAGTCACTGTGCCTGAATCAAAATAAACGGTTGCTGAGTCATTCGGATCTGTAATACGTATTTGATAATCCCCGGCTGGTACTTCGACCGCTTCAGTCGCGGCTAAATATTCGACATCATCAGCAAATGGAACAGCTGCACTTAAATCTGCATCAGGGGCTGTAATAAAAATATCTACCATAGGCGCATCAGGTGCTGCATGTACTGCTTGAACTCGTCCACCAGCAGGAGTTAATACATCTCTTGTGACAATGTTGGGAGCAAACTCTTTTGCATCACCGCTACCAATCAATGCCGCTTTGCCTAACGCAATCACGTTATATTCAGTTTCCGCAACCAGATCTAATTCTGTTTCAGGAAGAACGGTAAGCACATCACCATTAGGCAAAATGGCATCAATTTGTACAGTATGCAGTCCAGCAGGAACAGATATCATGCCTGAACTTTGTTGATAGTCGACGCCCTCTAATGCAGGCGCACCATCTAGCCATACATTTACTAAGGGCGCATCAGGTGAAGCATGATAAACCCTAAGTGAACTCATATCACCTGCAGGGAGTACTGCTGCGTCATCGCTATCATTATTACTACTACCACCACAGGCAGCTAATAAACTTGAGATTAAAGAAGCCAGTACAACTTTTTTGATATTTTTCATTTTGTTATCCTCTCATTTCATTTAATTGAATATCCGTATTTGTGATTACGTGAAGGCTTTACAAAAGGATCAAAATTTTATGAGAGAGAAATGAAAATTAATTATCACCAGCTTTGTAAAAAAAAATTTTATACTTTATTATCAATACCTTAAACTTCATTTATTGATAATAATTAATTATCGAATTTAGATAAAATGGGAATAGGAAAAGAAAGGAGGGTTGTTTTTTGAAGACTTAAAAGTAGTTACCTAATCAAAACTGCTTAGATAACTACCTATTAAAGATATAAACTAGCGTCAATTAACCGTTAACGAAAGTTATAACATATAGAATAATTTATTTATAACTGACTATTTAGAACTGGTTATTTTAGTGCTAACCCATTACTTTTAATGATTTCTTGATACCAGTAAAAGCTTTTTTTTCTGGTTCGCATTAACGAACCAGTACCATCATCATGGCGATCAACATAAATATAACCATAACGCTTATCTAATTGCGCTTCAGAGTTGCTCACTAAATCAATCGGCCCCCAAGAAGTGAACCCCATCAATTCGACACCATCAAGTACCGCTTCCTTTGCTTGCACTAAATGATCATTCAAATAAGAGATGCGGTAGTCATCAAGTATTTCATTATTTTCTGTCACGCTATCTTTGGCACCCAACCCATTTTCCACAATAAATAATGGTTTTTGGTAACGGTCATGTAATAAATTCAATAAAATACGCAGCCCTTTAGGATCAATTAACCAGCCCCATTCACTAGCGGACAAATGTGGGTTAGGTACACTTGCGACAATATTACCAACCTGTTTTTTTAATGGGTCTGCACTGGCACAACCGCTGGCATAATAGCTAAACGATATAAAGTCGACGCTGGCACTAGCAAGCTCTTTAAGATCACCCTCTTCGAAAACTAATGCAATATTATTATCTCGGAAATAACGCAACATATAACCTGGGTACTTGCCTCTTACTTGTACATCACCAAAAAATAGCCATTGATTATTTTCATGCATGGCAGCTAACACATCATCAGGATGACAAGTAAATGGGTAATTAAGCGCGCCAAGTAACATGTTACCAATCTTGGCATCGGGGATCATTTTATGACACAAGTTAACTACTCGTGCACTGGCAACAAGTTGGTGATGAATCGCTTGATAAATGCTGCCTTCATCAGCTTCTTCAGCTAAACCCACACCTGTAAATGGCGCATGCAAAGACATATTAATTTCATTAAAGGTAAGCCACAATTTAACTTTATCTTGGTAACGTGAGAACACAACTTCGGCATAACGTTGAAACAGTTCGATTACTGCTCGATTTGCCCAACCACCATAATTTTCAACGATTGCATAGGGCATTTCATAATGCGATAAGGTAACAAATGGCTGAATATCATATTTAGCTAATTCATCAAAAATGGCATCGTAATATGCAAGCCCGGCTTCATTTGGTTGGCTTTCATCTCCTTTAGGAAAAATGCGGGTCCATGCAATAGATAAACGCAGGCAGTTAAACCCCATCTCATTAAATAATACAATATCTTCAGGGTAACGATGATAAAAGTCTATTGCGATATCTTTAATCCCAGGCTCTCGCTGGGTACGAGTTTGATGATCACTTAAAATACCATTAGGCAGCATATCTGAAGTAGATAACCCTTTTCCATCTTGTTGAAACGCCCCTTCCACTTGGTTTGCAGCTATTGCTCCTCCCCATAAAAAATTCGTTGCAAATGTCGTCATCTTTTTTATCCCTATCTATCTTTTTTAATTACAGACAATTTAACATCAAAACATTCTAACTAAAATACAAATAACATTTCAATTTAAGATAGCTGTCGCTATAGAGGTAACAAAAAAATAAAGTTTTAAAGCAGTTTAATAAAGGTTTATTTTATCTAAAAATAATAAGAAAGAGGATTTTACAAATATTTTTAGTCTTTGCTTAACAATTAATTCTCTTTATTAATCAATAATATTCAAATTAACTAATGGATTTACAAAGCTGACATACAAAGACTTGCTTTCATCCTCCGTGGAATTAGTTTATTTCTTGATCTATTGTTTTAGAGAATGACAAATTTAACGTCATATCATGAAATAAAGAAAACTCTGTAGTTCCACTAAATACAGCAGGAATTTAATCACCGAAAGGAGTAAATGTGATGAAAAAATCTATTCATAAAGGATTTTCTATACTTTGCGTAGTTGTATTTGCAGCTGTAGTTAGTGGGTGTACATCTTCAGGCGCTAATTACGGTAGCACTAGCTTTAGTCCTACATCTTCAACAACCGGCACTAGCATGGGCGCACCAAGCGGCTCTGATTTCCATACCTCCGATGGAGACTTGTTTTTTGAATAAATCCCATACCTACTTATAATAAACAACACGTTGAAAAATAACTTTCAATAGTCGTTATAAGTAGGACATTTTCATTATCACATCCATTTTTATCTTCAGTTAACAAACCTACCTTGTAATATTTTATAACTTTTTAGTGCTGACTTAGTCATTCAATGTATCTATTTTTACTAGATATATGCTTTACTACTAACTGCTATTTTTATTGGTCAAAAGTACGCACTAACTCTTCACGTATCCATTGCATAATAGGCCCTACTCCCATGTCTCTTCTTTTAACCATTCCCATTTCGACTAGTAAAGGATGCGCGATGTTTATTGTTGATAAGGTTTTAATTTTACCTTCGAACCAGTCAGAATTAGCAATATGCTCAGGAATCATCGCCCAACCTATATTACGAATAACCAAAGCACCAATTTGATAATAACTATCAATATGCCAGTGATTCGATGATAAGGGTTTTTGACGACTCTCCCCCATTCTATCGCAGATCACCAATTGACGATGTGCACATAAATCTGTGATCGTAGGGGCTTCTACACTAGCTAATGGATGGTTTCCTGCGACGATAAGTGAGTGATTAAATTGACTAAGTGCTCGATACTCTAATGCATTAGGAAGATCATGAAGATAATAAAATAAGATACCGAAATCTGCTTTTCCATCTTCAACCCATTGTGCGATATCATCCTGAGAGCCATGAATAATGGTTAGTTTAAACAGTGGGAAGGTGATCGCAATAGACTCAAAAAGTGATTCAAAAGCATTAATGGGGACGGCTTCATCCATCGCCAGAACAAGGGATAGTTCTTGTCCTGCAGATACAGTTAATGCCCTTGACTCTAAGCGTTGGCATTGATCTAATACCGCTAATGCTTCGACATAGATTTCTTGACCTTTTTCAGTCAGAGTAGGAATGCGTGTACTCCTATCAAACAGCATAAAACCTAAATCAACTTCTAAATTATTAATGGCAGTACTAACCCGAGATTGCGCCTTGCCTAGTTTCCGTGCTGCGGCCGAAAATGAGCCATATTTAACAGCAAAAACAAACGCGTTTAGTTGATCTAAAGTCCAATTCATAGTTCTTCCTATCCGAATAGCGGATGGATACTAACTTTATTCTATCTTGCTAACAAGCATAATACAGCGGAATTCAATTACTAGGTCAGGAATAATGGATAACACCAATATACAATCTAACAGAACAGTCAAAGCGACTTTTTGGCGTTATGCTGTTCCATCAATTATTGCCATGATGGTGACAGGCTTGTACCAGGTCGTTGATGGTATTTTTGTCGGTCATTATGTTGGTGCTGAAGGCCTAGCTGCAATTAATATTTCGCTGCCAGTTATCGGTAGTCTGATGGGGCTAGGACTAATGATAGGCATGGGCTCTGGCAGCATGTTATCTATTTTTCGTGGTGAAAATAAATTACAACAAGCACAAAAAGCGATTATCAACAGTCTATGGCTAATACTGATCTTTGCTTTATTGGCTTCTGTTATATTATTCTTTTTTAATAACCAACTAATAACATTACAAGGTGCTAAAGATAACGTATTTGAATATGCACAAAGCTATATCAATATATTTATTTACGGCTCAGTGCTGACTATTGGTGCAACCGCTCTACCTATGTTAGTACGCAATAATAACAGCCCTTATCTCGCAACAATTTTAATGGTGCTAGGTGCAGTGCTTAATATAGTTTTAGATTATATATTGTTGGCGATATTTGAGTTAGGCCTGCAAGGTGCCGCTATTGCGACGGTTATCTCTCAAGCATTAATAATGACCTTGGCACTAATCTACTTCTTTAGCTCAAAAGCACCAATCAAACTTAACTTATTCGCTTTAGTACCAGATTATAATATTGCTAAACAATCAGTCTTACTCGGACTATCTAGCCTTTTTATGTATTTATACTTTAGCTTTATTATAGCTATGCATAATAAACTATTTATGCAATATGGCACTGCATTAGACGTTGCAGCCTTCGCCATCATTGGCTATCTGGCGACGCTTTATTACCTTTTTTCAGAAGGTGTTGCCAATGGATTGCAACCTCCTGTGAGCTATTATTTTGGCACTAAAGAGTACCAAAAGATTCAACAAACAGTTAAGTTTGCTATGAAAATAGTTGTATTTACTGGCTTTGCTGCGTACCTGTTTTTAACTCAGTATTCTGATTTGGTGATTGGATTATTTATAAGTAACGATAGCGAACTACTGCAAGCAACAACAAATGGAATGCGTTTACATCTGTTTGGCATGGCTTTAGATGGATTTATATTTGTATCTAGTGTGTATTTTATGGCTGTGGGGCAAGGCAACAAAGCACTGGCTATTTCAATTGCAAACATGGCAGTACAAATACCCTTTTTGTGGCTTTTACCTCAATGGTTAGGTATAAATGGCGTGTGGTTATCAGCACCTATTTCCAATGTACTTTTAACATTGGTAATCGCACCATTCTTATATATTGAGATCAAAAAATTAAGTCACAAAAATCCATTAAACGATGAACAAACGCTAGCCTGTCAGCTGTAATAGTAAGGACTACGCTAGCTCAACTATCGCTTTTGATAAAAGAAAGTAGATATTGCTAAATTATCGTGGTGATATGCTTTCAAAAAAACGGACAAGAAATTTAAAAGGGATCAAAGCGTTGAGTTACGTGCAAAATTAACATTATTATTATCAGTTTTATTTCTAACAGCTATCAGTAATTTAGTATTTATTTATGTTTCAAAAAAGTACAGTGATGAAAAGTTAACTTGGATCATTCATACCCAAAATGTTCTCAATGAGTCGGACAAATTCTTAAGCTCAATGGCTAGCACAGAAACAGGACAAACAGGTTTCTTGCTCACTCAAGATGTGAATTACCGAGGGATTTATCATAAGGGTGGTGCGTTAGCGACAACTTATTTAAACAACTTACTAACGCTAACAGCAGATAATCCTAAACAACAGCAACGTTTAAAGCATATTCAAAGCTTAATGGATAAAAAATTTGCAGAGTTGCAACAAACCGTCGAATTAGCACAACACAAAGATATTGAAAGCTACAATTTAGCGTTCGATATCGTCAAGCAAAACGACGGTAAAAAGTTTATGGACGAAATTCGAGAAACCCTGTTTGCTTTTGAATATGAAGAGCACCTTTTTACTCGAAACCAGAAAAGGAAGCTTTAAAGAGAGTCGTGCATATATTAAAGCCTTCTCTGCTATCACCATTATATTTTTTATCTTTCTTGGATTTTTCACCGCCTATTTTGTCAAAAGAAATCTGTTTTTGCCATTAGAGATGTTGCTTTCTAGCACTTCTAAAGTCGAGCGCGATGAAAAACAAAATATTAAAGACATGTTACCTAATGATGAAATGGGTCACTTGCTGTTTAGCTTTTATCAAATGAGTGAAAAGATTCATAAAAAAACCGAATCTTTAACCTATAAAGCTCATCATGACCAACTAACAGGATTAAAAAATAGAATCGAGCTAGACCAAGAAATTCAAGATTCTATTTTTAATATGGCAAATAATGACACTAAAATAGCTGTATTTTTTTAGATTTAAATGGCTTTAAACAACTCAATGATACTTATGGTCATGATGCTGGTGATCTGATTTTGATCGAAACTGCCGATCGTATTCAAAAAACAGTGCGCTCAAACGATCTTGTGTTTCGCTTAGGTGGCGATGAATTTATTATTATTATTAAAGATATACGTGCTAAAGCAGATGCTAAAATCGTTGCCAATAACATTCTACAAGGGTTTGCAATACAAATGATGATTCAAGGTAACGCATTAGAAGTGTCACTTAGTATGGGGATAGCGTTATCGCCCGATGACAGCAGAATCAGCAAAGAGATAATAAAATTCGCAGATTTAGCAATGTATAAAGCGAAACGAGATAAGCAGGCGAGTTATCAGTTTTTTGAGCCCAGTCTGCAAACCGCAATGCCAAATAAACGCCCTATTAAATAAACATGCTTATGTAGATGGCTCTGGTGATTTTTGTAAAAAGCTTAAAGACACTACCACGCACACTTCAATCAACTGCGGAACTACGTTTCGGTTTGAGTTCATTT
>JBALXF010000107.1:0-8223 GCA_036961085.1 Psychromonas sp. | reverse complement strand
ACAAAGGCTCTAAATCAATTTTAACTTTATCTATACTACTGCCAAAGGTAAATTGTTCAGGCAAAGTATAATTTGCTTCATTCGCCTGTGAAGCAAAGGAAAATAACAAGAATGATAATAGTAGTGATTTTTTATACATCTGCTCCATACTCCATATGAGTTCTAACACCATCATAATTGGCGAAACTTGAGCGTAGTGAAATGGCACGCTGTTCTAAGCTTTTGAACGAATTGTTAGTCAACTCAGTTACGGGTATTCGATACTTTTTGTTTAATTAACAAGGCAAAACCTACAATTAACAAAATAAAGAACAACATAGTAAAGCTACTTTTTAAAATTGTAAGTGCACTTGCTATTTGAACTGTTGTTTCTTGCAACTCTGGAAATGAATTTATCATTTTTATAATAAATACGTTTTCAGCGTAATCAAACATACCCGCTAAAAATGGCACCAAAGCAACATAATATATTTTAGAATTGATGCTAAAAGTTTTACCAAAAAGCCATACTAACAATAATGAATAAGTAATAGAAAACAAACCAGGATAAACAAAATCAATTGGTAACTGAGTAGATAAATAAATATCGCGCCCCTCTGCACCGAGTGTATTAAGTAACTCATTGGCATAAACGAATGAATACCCTGTAGGAGATAAATCAAATATTGGTAGCTCAGGAGCAAATTCAGAAACAGCCGGAATAGAATAAAACAGCATTAAAAAATAGACGATCATGGTCAAAAAAAACAGAATACTAACGATCTGTCCAGTTAAGTATTTCTTTATAAATTGTATTACTACTTCCATGTAATTTGTACCTTATTTCAGATTACAAACGCAGCAAACAACAGCACATAGGTTTCACAATGTTTTCTAAATTTTTTTAGCAAAAACAATGACGAGCCGTTATGCGTATACTTGATTTGCCTTGTTAGTTTGTTATTTAATAACAGGTAATAACAGGTAAACGTTTAAGTTTTTGTGCTAGAAAATTTCTTTTCCATTGCTTCTTTAAGAACAATTGCAACTATGGTTGTCAAAATTAAAAACACAAAAGTATGAGCCCCTCTATTACTACTAATAATAAAAGGAGAGACGAGAATAGCATATGGCGCCAATACATAAATGAGAACGATAATTATAGAGATCAATACACGTTTATAACGATTTAAAGACGTAGTGAATATATCTTTTACATCCGTCCAAAGTATAAAAGTAAACATAATAAAAAATCCAATTAACACATATATAAAATGGACTTCATAACTATAAGAATTAAAAGCAAACTCAACTGCAGCGACTGGCGCTACAAATAAAACTAATAATAAAAAGTTAATGACTTTGAGCAACACGCCGCCTCGTTTCGAAAACTAACGCCGCGTTAGGGGCAAATTGTAGGCGGCTAAAATGTATAGCTAAGTACAACTAGCCAATTGTTATTTATTGTTTTTGCCCCAATAAAGTAGACACCACAGTGACTTAAATTGCTTGTTAGCTTACTTATTTACTGTACTGGAGTTTAATGTTTCTAACTGATTGGAATTACTTTTGTTTTCGCAACCCGATCATGTAGAGCACGCTTTTTCTGACCAAATATCATAAGCATACTTATTGAACTAATTATGCCTCCAATTAAAGGGAAATATGGAATAAACAAAAAAAATGCGTACCTTTTAAACACTAAAGCCCATACTGAAGGTTGTGAGCCATCGACATGAACGACCTTAATACCCAATACTTTCTTGCCTATAGTTTGACCATGTAACTGGAGGTATTTCCAGTTGATAACGCAATACAAACTGAACCCTAAGAGGGTAATAATTAGCTGGTATATAACCGAGGACTGAGTCGGGGGTTCGTCAAATAGTCCATCGAAGCCTCCTGAGTAATACGTCACAGGCATTATAAATACCCCTATTATCAATGAGTCAACAATGAACGCTCCCAGTCTCGACCAACGTGATGCAAGCGAGTAGGGATTATAGTTAATATCTTCCATGATATATTATCCTTATATTAAATTTACGATTGTAAGTTAACGCGCCTTATAATTTGACTATAATTCTTAGGATCAATTTTCATTTTTACGAGTTTTTATATACAGAGCTACGCCACTAATTAAACTTATCAGCAAACAACCTAAAAGGGAGAACTCCCAAAGCTTAATATCATTAGCTTGCTTTATCAGCATTTCTTGAGTTGCATCTTGGTAAGGAAGCATCGCGCCAGATAAAGCAAAGAAGCTAAACAGTGAACACAATAAACTCAAAAAAAGGATAGTGTAAAAAGTTAATCTGAATTTCATATTGAAACCTAACGAGACTGTAGCATTTCTATATTTAATAAAAAAATACTCTTTATATAAAATTAATTAGTATCTAAAACAATAGCTTAAAAATTATGGATTGCCATAAATCTAAAAAATCGAGTAAATCAACAGCCTCAACACCACCTTAATTGGGCTAAAATACATCAGGGTGTGTTGTTAGTTTTTTACTACTTTTAAAGGCATATATTTTAGTAAGATTGCAAACCAAACAAAAGCCCAAGCAAAAGACAAGAGAGGGTATGAGCTAAATATTGGTAGGTGACTTCCAAAAATCAATGGAACGATAATAGTTAAAGTTATAGGGATTACTTTTGATTGAATAGTTTCGTATTCTGTAACACAGTGAAGCAGTATCCCATTTTCTAATAATTGAAATTTATTAGGTTGTGCAAAAGAGCTCTTAATCCAATTACAAGTAAATAGAAAGCTTATTAAAACATTAAAATCAAATGCCACTATATAGCTGTAATCTTTAGCTAACAACCAAGCAAGGACATTCAATAATGGACTCAAAATTAGATAGACGAATAAAAGCCTAAATTTCCAGTAACTCGGGTATATATACATATTCATCTAAGAATTCAACGCCCACGTTTAGCGGACTAAAATTGTTTGCCAAACTTGTTGAGGCACTAAACATGGCAAGCTGTTTTAGTTCTGTGTAAATTTATTATAGTTCGACTTTTTAAGCATAATACCAAGGGTCCCAAACCATAGAAGCGAAGCTATAAATAAGACTTGAAAACCCAACTGCCCATGGTACAAGCCCCCAGTGTAAAAAGTCCCCTGAAAGTATGCCCCTCCAGCATCGAAATCCCCCTTTGTCCACCAAGAAACCAAAAAAGCAATAAACAGACTCACAAACCTAAATCCAATTAGCTGTTGCTTTGTATAAACTTCTAGTCGAAACTTATTAAATATAACGCATACTTTCAATCCAAACCTCCAATGATAGAAGGAATCAGAGTTAACTTTTGACACATAACACCACTTAAGCGGACTAAAATAGTGGATTAAAATGTGCAGCGAAGCCAAACCTCACCCACTTTTTTAGTACCGTTTAAATGCTCTTGTTAGCTTTTATTATAGCCCTGAGTACTAATGACAATATCACCTGATTTTTCAGTTTGGATATCGAGATCCGATTTAAGGCTAATTCTCTGAACACTCCAAGATTGATCTTTTTTATAAAACTCCAAATATAAAACCACAGGCTGACGATCAAATTTCAATAGATACCATCTTGACCAAAAATCACCTTTAATGCCTTGTTCATGCAGTAAGCGATATGAATAAAACTTACTGAAAGCTTTAAAATACGATTCATATTGACTGTTACTAAGGTCAATATCAGCTTGACTCATGTATTTAGCTGCTTCGCTATTTGCCATTCCTACTGATACTATTTTATCCACCTTGCCGCTTTGAATAGCATCAAAAATAGGCTGAGCTAATTGCTCAAATTTGCGAAATACAGTCACCTCACATTTTTCACAATTACCCTATCAACTGTCGCAAAATAACGCAAAGAATTTACCCCGAGTGGTGCAAAAAACGACTCTTCTGATGCTTTTATCAAGTAGACATCCTATCTATACACAAGGATAAATTATCTGTTATTGGGCCTGATTCATCTGCTATTCGCTCACTGGCACAACTAGTAGAGTATCGTCGCAGTGTAGTAAAAAATGATATGGATGTATCCAATAAAATAACCGCAACATTAAACAATTACTATCCACAAGTGCTTAAATGGTTTCATGAAAAAGACTCGATTGTATTCTGTGATTTCATGACTAAATGGCGATCACTCCTCCGTGTGAAAAAGGCAAGAAAACAAACCATATTAGACTGCTTTAATCAGTATAACTCCCGCTACTCTGATATCAATGAAGCACGTATTAACAGCATAAAAATGGCAACTCTACTGACCGAGAGTTAAGCAGTCATCATGCCAAACCAGATGTTAGTAGAAGTACTTATCGCACAATATAAAGTATTGCTTAAGGGGATTGAAACGCTCGACAGTGCCATCAAAGCATCTTATAAAAAACAACATGACAACGTCATTTTTGATAGTCTTCCTGATGCAGGACCACAACTGCACCTCGATTATTAGTTGCTTTCCGAAGCAATAGAGATCGCTATAAAGATGCATCGGAACTAAAAAAACATGAGGGCATTGCTCCCGACATTGAACGTAGCGGACGAAAAATGTGGGCATATTGGCGTTATAGTTGTCCAACGATTTTAAGGCTAACCTTTGTTGAATGGGCAGGGTTTCTATACGTTATTCATTTTGGACAAAAGCTTATTATAAGTGATGGGTCCAGAGTTATCTCTCAACCTGTTAATTATTCTTACATTTTCTGGTGCTACTTCATTAGTATCAGCTGTAAACCAAATAGGATTTTTACCTACGGGTTCAAGCCTTTAATCTAAAATGTAAGTTCTTTCCTACTTACTTTAAGGTGAGCAAAGAAGATTTTCTATCGTTACACAGTCAACGCTATGTGATTCACCCCAGCATAACTGGGGTTTCATCAATGTTAATAATCAGAAATGTTATTACATTTAGTGGGTTAAAACCAAGACTTTAGATTGCTCCAATGCAGCTGCAATAGCCTCACTTGCAATAGCACCACGACTGAAATAGTGGTATTTAATCATAGGCATATCCATGAAATAATCATTTTTAATTTTAAAGTCAATAAGTTCACCTTCAAATTCATGCGGCATTTTCATAAAAAATTCTTCTACAACCGGAAAAATAATAGCTTTTGTTTCTGGGTATTGAATCCACTCACGTAAACTGGTTCGCTCATCAAATTCAATTTTAAGTGGTTGTTTTGAATTTAGTTGAATGGTACTACGCAGGCGTATGTCTTCGCTTGATGCTGCAACTAAAATTTCAAACTGACCGGATTCGGCTACCCAATCGCTAAAAGACTCATCGAAATATGAAAAATCACGCGTTGTTAATTCAAACTCAACGTTAGTCTTTTCACCTGCTGACAAGTTAACCTTGCTAAAGCCTTTTAGTTCTTTAATCGGTCGGATCAAACGAGATTTTTTATCACAAACATAGAGCTGTACGATTTCTTTGCCGCTGACAATGCCAATGTTTTTTACGGTACAAGACACCGTTAGTGATTCATCAGAGCTTATTTGCGACTTTGATACCGTCAAGTTGCTGTATTCAAAGCGGGTATAAGACAAACCATGACCAAAAGGAAACAGAGTTTCGATTTTGCGCTTATCATACCAGCGGTAACCTACAAAAATGCCCTCGCTATAATTAAGCTTGCGGTTCAATCCAGGGAAATCTAAATAGGCCGGTGTATCCTCAACTTTTATTGGGAAAGTTTCTGCCAGCTTACCTGAAGGGTTAACCCTACCGAACAATAGATCGGCTATCGCGCCTCCGGCCGCTTGACCGCCGAGCCAAGTTTCGAGCACTGCTGGGACTTGATCTAACCACTGCATTGATATAGCCGAACCATTGGTCAACAGCACAACAATATTTTTTTGCACCTTGGCGACTTCTTCTATCAATGCAACTTGTGCTGGAGGTATATCAATATGTTTACGGTCATAACCTTCTGACTCATAATGGGAAGGCAACCCTACATGAATAACTGCGATATCAGCTTCTTTTGCAATAGCAACAGCTTCCGGAATTAGACTGGTATTGTTATCATCATTAAGCTGATACCCCTGTGCGAACTCGATTTCAAATTCATTGCCAGCGAGCTTCTGCACTTCATCTTTTACCGTATCGAGCATCGTTGGTTTTACTTCTGAGCTGCCATTACCCTGGTAGCGAGGTGTTATTGAGAACTCCCCTAACAGTGCGATTTTTCTATATTTTCCAACCAATATCGGTAACGTCTCGTTATTGTTTTTTAACAAGACGGCACTTTCAGCGGCCACTTTTCGGGCATAAGCATGGTGCTTTTCTGCACTAAAAATCACGCCTTCCTTTTTCATGGACTTGGCCTTGAAAACGATCGTAAGTATTTCTTTAACCAATTTATCTAACTGCTTTTCATCGAGCTTGCCGGACTTCACTGCGGCAACGATTGTCTCATCATTTATTCCTGCACTGCCTGGCATTTCAATATGCATACCAGCTTTTATCCCCTCAACGCGGTCGTATACCGATGCCCAGTCTGAAACAACTATCCCCTGATAACCCCATTCTTTAACCAGAATGTCATTAAGTAGATAACTGTTGGCAGTACAGTCGACACCGTTTAAAGGATTGTATGCAGCCATCACAGTCCAGGGTTGCGCTTTTTTCACCGGAATTTCAAAGTTAGGCAGGTATATTTCACGCAAAGTTCGTTCATCTATTTCAGAGCTTACCATCATGCGCTGCGTTTCCTGGGTGTTACAGGCAAAATGCTTCAATGATGTCCCAATGCCCTGCTCCTGCGCACCGTTAATGTACGCGGTCGCAAGTTCACCAGCAAGAATCGGATCTTCCGTGAAGTATTCAAAATTCCTTCCTCCAAGTGGTGAGCGCTTTATATTAACGCCTGGGCCTAAAATAATGTCAACATCAAGAGCCTGACACTCAATTGCAATATGTTTGGCAACTTCATGAACTAAATTACAATCCCATGTCGCTGCCAAAGCTGATGCCGTAGGGTAGCAAGTCGACGGATGCTGAGTCCCACCAAAACCGCCTACATCACTGCTTGGAGCCTTGCGTAAACCATGCGGGCCGTCTGCCATCCAAAGAGACGGAATATCCAGCCTATCAATAGCTTTTAATGACCACTCATCGAGTCCTGAGCATAGCGAGGCTTTCTCTTCGAGTGTAAGTTTTTGTACTAACGTTTCTATTTCGTGCCCTATAGATTTCATAATGCTCCACTTGATTTAAGAGGAAAGATAGTTGGCGAAATTTAATAGCATAAATCGCCACAGACCTAAGTTAAAATTAAAACATAACACTCGGAACTATCGCGTGAAAGCGCTTTCTTACCGGTTTATGTCGGAATGCTACTAAGATCTCATTTTAAAAATTGGCGAAAAGCTGGACAAACTAACCTTTCGCTTGGCATTAGCAAAAGAATATTAAGCTTTATAATTTATGTCGATAATTGGTATTCTATTGAGGCGTTAATCAATATGAAGGGTTGAATTTGTATTAAGTAATTGGAAACAATTAATTATTGAGCTTGCTCTAAAACACAAGATATAACCAGTCAGTTCACACTATTGATTTAATTATATTTAACAAATGACAGCTTAATGAGAAATTCGCTGTAACCTAGAATGTACGACTACCCGTGTGCTTTGCAAATTGAAGTAACTCTTCAAATTAGCCCACTGCTCCATGATAACCCCTGCAAAAACTACTGGCTAGCGTTAGCCAATCGTCGCTTGATACGCCATGAATGGTTTAAATACAGAGGTGTATTAAGATAGCTCAATGCTTTCTCCCATTTTTTCTCGAATAGGATTTATATCCACATAAGCCATACAGGTCAATAAGGCTTGTTCATCAAGCAATCCTGAGATTTGAAACATCCTCCCCAAAATAGCCCTTTACAGCCGTCTTCTATATTAGCCTTTCGCGCAATAAATTCATTTAAGCAACGCATAGCATTAAATGTCCATTAACCGCTCATGACAATTATTGATGATATTAAATACAACATCCCGCTCTGCACCCATTGAGATTTACCCACTAAGGCAACGTTCAACAACAGGAGAAAATGAATACTTCGGATTCCAGCGCGTTCAAATTTCTTCTGGTAACAGGCTTTCCGCTTCACTTTCATTAACACGCAATACTAAGTGATAGTGATTCGGTATAATCGTATAGGCACATCTATCAATTGCAAATATATTACTCAGAATGTTAAATACGTTCCTCCATC
>JBALXF010000106.1:0-8231 GCA_036961085.1 Psychromonas sp. | reverse complement strand
CTAATCGACGGTAAAGTTGTTCGTTTGTATCAAGGCGATTACGCACAAAAAACGGTTTATAGTGATGATCCACAAAGCCAATTTACTATTTATAACCAACACGGTGCAGACTGGTTACATTTAGTTGACTTAGATGGTGCTAAAGATGTAACTAAACGACAGTTAAATGTGATTGCTAGCTTGATTAAAAATACTCCCGCTAAAATTCAAATTGGCGGCGGCGTTCGTACCGAGCAAGATGTAAAAGATTTATTAGATGCAGGTGCGCAGCGTGTTGTTATTGGTTCAACAGCGGTAAAAGAGCCAGTAATGGTTGCAGGTTGGATGGAAAAATACGGCGCTGAACATATCGTTTTAGCATTAGATATTAATATTGATGAACAGGGTAACAAGATTGTTGCAGTGTCAGGTTGGCAAGAAGACAGTGGTCAAACTATTGAGTCATTACTTGAAATTTACCTAGCTGTTGGCTTGAAACATGTACTTTGTACCGATATCTCTAAAGATGGTACTTTGACCGGATCTAATGTCGATCTTTATAAAGAATTAGCAGCTGCTTACCCACAAGTAAAATGGCAAGCATCAGGTGGTATCGGTTGTTTAGATGATATCGCTGCAGTTGCACGTTCAGGTGCTGATGGCATGATTGTAGGTCGCGCATTACTTGAAGGTAAATTTGACGTTAAGGAGGCAATACAATGCTGGCAAAACGCATAATACCTTGTTTAGATGTTAAAGACGGTCAGGTTGTAAAAGGTGTACAGTTTCGTAACCACGAAATCGTGGGTGATATTGTTCCTCTCGCAAAACGGTACGCTGAAGAAGGTGCAGATGAGTTAGTATTTTATGATATTACTGCTAGCTCCGATGACCGTGTTGTCGATAAAAGCTGGGTAAGCCGAGTTGCAGAGGTTATTGATATACCATTCTGTGTTGCAGGTGGTATAAAAAGTGAAGCTGATGCACAACGTATCCTTGAGTTTGGTGCTGACAAGGTATCAATCAATAGCCCCGCTCTTGCTGATCCGAGTTTGATAAACCGCCTTTCAGAAAAGTTCGGCGTACAATGTATCGTAATTGGTATCGATTCATACTTTGATCAAGAAACCGGTCAACATCAAGTTAAACAATTTACAGGTAGCGAGCACGCGACTGTCACTACGAAATGGAATACCTTTGATTGGATCAAAGAAGTGCAATCTCGTGGTGCAGGTGAAATTGTGTTAAATGTAATGAACCAAGATGGCGTTCGCTGTGGTTACGATATTGATCAACTCACTCAAGCTCGTGCAATATGTACAGTACCGCTAATTGCATCGGGTGGTGCAGGCGAAATGGTGCACTTTGCCGAAGTATTTAATGACGCGGATGTTGATGGCGCACTTGCTGCAAGTGTTTTCCACAAGCAAATAATTAATATTGGTGAGTTAAAAGCTTACCTTAAAACGGAACAGGTAGAGATAAGACTATGAGCGAACTAATACAAAATAAAATTATGGATGAGCAACAACTTAGTCAACTTGATTGGGCAAAAGTAGATAACCTAATGCCAGTTATCGTGCAAAACCGCACTTCAGGTAAAGTACTGATGTTAGGTTATGTTAACGAGGAATCACTAGCAGCAACACTGGCAACTGGAAAAATGACTTTCTTTAGTCGCACTAAACAACGTTTATGGTGCAAAGGTGAAGAGTCAGGTAATTTCCTAAACGTACTTGAAATTAGCTCTGACTGCGATAACGATACATTGCTTGCGATTGTTGAACCAATTGGTCCGACTTGTCACCTAGGTACTGAAACCTGCTTTAAAGGTGAATTAGACCCAGCTTTAACTTTTATGGCTGATTTAGAGCGTGTTATCAAGCAACGTAAAGGCGCAGATCCAGACAGCAGCTACACAGCAAGTTTATATGCACGAGGCACTAAACGTATCGCGCAAAAAGTGGGTGAAGAAGGTGTAGAAGTTGCACTAGCAGCAATGGCAAAAGATATGGATGAACTAACCTGCGAAAGTGCTGATTTGTTATATCACCTAACTGTATTACTACAAAATGAAGGTTTACAGCTTTCTGATATTGCGGCAAAACTAAAAGAGCGTCACAGTAACTAATTAATTAGCTAATTCTCAGCAATATTATGAACACCAATCTATATCATAGATAAGCTATTTTATAGGTTGGTATTCATAAATACAGCTAATATAATACCTCCCTACTTACCTCACTAAAATGATTAAAATTCATCGCTAAAATATTTATCCAGTCATAAATTATCAGCATTTTTTTCTACAGTCTTATTCATTGATTAATTCAGAAAAACCATAAATCTCGACATAATCCCAGTTTAACCCCTCCATTTCATGTTCAAAATAACGACCTCTAATTAGTAAAAAGTCCAACCGCTTAACAATTTGGTGAAAAAACAGTCTTAAATGTTCATGAAAAACTCATCAAATTAGCCGTTTTTAATGAATTAACGTGATCTTGCTTAAAAAACAAACCAAAGTGTTCGATATTTTGTACCAAGCAAGTATGAATGTTGTCAATATGTTACGTATACTGTAAATCGAACATTTGCTGCAACTTTAAGTTAACAAATGATCTTGTTTATTAGAATTTGTTTTGATTGTTACAAGTAGTTTTTAATCAAATGCACAGGTAAATAGCAACACTGCTATTAATCTATATGGATATGGGGATGTTATGAAATTTTTAAAAAAAACAACTGCAATAATGATGCTTAGTGGCGGTATGGCTTTCAGTGGCGTTAGTGCTGCTGAAGAAGTACTGAGAATGTACAATTGGTCAGATTATATTGCCGAAGATACGCTAAAAAACTTTCAAAAAGAAACGGGTATTCAAGTTATCTATGACGTGTTCGACAGCAATGAAGTACTAGAAGCAAAATTACTTTCTGGTCGCTCTGGTTACGATATCGTAGTGCCATCTAACAGTTTCCTCGCTAAGCAAATACAAGCAGGTGTTTTTGATAAATTAGATCGTGCTCAACTCTCTAACTATAAGAACTTAGATCCTAAATTAATGACAGAATTAGAATCAGCAGATCCTGCAAATGAGCATGCGGTTCCTTACTTATGGGGCACTAATGGTATTGGTTATAACATCGATAAAGTAAGAGAAGTACTAGGTGAAGATGCTCCAGTCGATTCTTTAGAGTTGGTTTTCAACCCGAAATATGCAGAGAAACTAGCTGAATGTGGTTTAACCATGCTCGATTCATCTGATGAGATGATCCCGCAAGCACTTCTTTATTTAGGTCTTGATCCAAACAGCCATAGTGCTGATGATTATAAAAAAGCCGGTGAAGTGATTGAAAAAGTACGCCCATATATTACTTACTTTCATTCATCACGTTATATCACTGATCTAGCAAATGGCGATATTTGTGTTGCTTACGGTTTCTCTGGTGATGTTTTCCAAGCAGCAGCACGTGCTGATGAAGCAGGAAACGGCATCAATATCGACTATAAAATCCCAAAAGAAGGCGCAAACCTATGGTTTGATATGTTAGCTATTCCAGCTGATGCAGCCAATAAAGAAAACGCACATACTTTCATCAACTACTTAATGCGTCCTGAAGTTATCTCTGAAATTACCAATTATGTAGCCTATGCAAATGGTAATAAAGCATCACAAGATCTTGTAGATGATGAGATTAAAAATAACGTTGCTGTTTACCCTACAGATGAAGTTTTAGCAGGGCTTTACATCCAAGGTATTCGCCCTCTTAAAGCACAACGTTCAATGACACGTGTTTGGACCAAAGTTAAATCTGGTCGATAAAATCTGTCTATAAGGGGAAGCTGATGGCTCCCCTTTTTATTTAACTATAAGATTATTGACCCTGATGTTTATTCTCGAGAATAATAGTGAGAAGTGATATGCCTTTACAAGAACTGACTAAAAAAAATCCAAATAATAACAATAATGTAAGCCCTAAAACACTATTACAGATCGATCGTATCAGTAAAAAATTTGACCATGTGCTCGCTGTAAATGATGTTTCACTTAACATTAAAAAAGGCGAAATATTTTCCTTATTAGGGGGCTCAGGATCGGGCAAGTCTACCCTGTTAAGAATATTGGCCGGATTTGAACAACCAAGTGAAGGCCGTATCTATTTAGACGGTGAAGACATCACCGATATGCCTCCCTATGAACGTCCAATCAACATGATGTTCCAATCTTATGCTTTATTCCCGCACATGACAGTTGCTCAAAATATTGCGTTTGGCTTAAAACAAGACAAATTACCGCGAGCAGAAATTAACAAAATTGTCGCAGAGATGTTGAAACTGGTGCATATGGAAGACTACGCAAACCGTAAGCCAGCTCAACTATCTGGCGGACAAAGACAACGTGTCGCATTAGCGCGTTCGCTAGCCAAAAGGCCTAAGTTATTATTACTTGATGAGCCAATGGGTGCGCTAGATAAAAAATTAAGAACAGAAATGCAATTGGAAGTTGTTGAAATCCTTGAACGTGTTGGCGTTACTTGTGTGATGGTAACGCATGACCAAGAAGAAGCAATGACGATGTCGAACCGCATTTCTATTATGAATAATGGCAGCATTGTACAAACTGGCTCGCCAAGTGATATCTATGAAAGTCCTAAAACACGCGTTATTGCTGAGTTTATCGGTTCAGTGAATATGTTTAAAGCGGAAGTATTGGTCGATGAATATGACCACATGATCATACAGTGTGAAAATATAAGTCAGCAATTTCATATCGGACAAGGTGTAACCAGTAATGTCGAAGATAAGTGTGTTTGGCTAGCAGTTCGACCTGAAAAAACCATGATCACCCGTAGCAAACCCACCGCTCAATATAACTGGGTACAGGGTGTTGTTGATGATATTGCTTATTTAGGTGGTTTATCAATTTACTACATCAAATTAGAAAATGATCAAATTGTACAATGTGCAATGCATAACCGTGAACGTCGTTCAGATCATCCTACTTGGGATGAGTCAGTTTATATAAGCTGGGAGTCAACTTCAGGGGTGGTATTAAGAACATGAAAAAACACCTATCAAACTTAAGGAAAGGGCGGCATATAACCTTAGGTATCCCCTATCTCTGGTTATTCTTATTTTTTGCGGTTCCTTTCATCATCGTATTTAAAATAAGTTTATCAACGGCTGCGATTGCAATTCCACCTTATGAATCTATCTACAATTATTTAGATGAAACTTTGCAACTTGTACTTAATTTGGGTAACTACCTGTTATTAATTGATGACTCTCTTTATTATGAGGCATATCTTGCCTCGTTGCAGATGGCATTTTTTTCTACCATAGGTTGTTTATTAATTGGCTTTCCGATGGCTTATGCGATTGCCAGAGCCCCTAAATCATCTCAGGGTATTTTATTATTATTAATCATGTTGCCATCTTGGACTTCATTTTTGATTCGAGTTTATGCCTGGATGGGAATACTCAGTAATAATGGTCTACTCAATAATTTGTTATTATGGTTAGGCGTAATATCAGAGCCACTACACATTCTAAATACTAATATTGCTGTTTATATTGGTGTTATCTATACCTACTTACCTTTTATGATCCTGCCGTTGTATTCAAGCTTGGTTAAATTTGACATGAGTTTATTAGAAGCAGCATCAGACCTTGGCTCAAGAAGTATTAATACATTCTGGAAAATCACATTACCTTTATCGAAAGGCGGCGTAATAGCAGGCTCTATGTTGGTATTTATCCCAGTTGTCGGTGAATTTGTTATTCCTGAATTACTCGGAGGACCCGATTCATTAATGATAGGTAAGATATTATGGCAAGAGTTTTTCAATAATCGCGACTGGCCCGTTGCTTCTGCTCTCGCTATTGTGATGCTGATTTTACTGATTATTCCAATTACCCTATTCCACCGTTACCAATCACGTGAAATGGAGAAATCATTATGAAAAAAATTAAGTTTTCAAATGTGATGTTGTGGGCGGGATTAGCCTTTCTTTATTTGCCTATGTTGATATTAGTCGTTTATTCCTTTAATTCGTCAAAACTGGTTACCATTTGGGCTGGCTTTTCAATTAAATGGTACGGAGAATTGTTCCGAGATCAGCAAATGCTTGATGCAGTTTGGATCAGTTTAAAAATTGCATTCTTTAGCTCGTTTACTGCTGTTATTTTAGGCACTATGGCCGCATTCGTAATGACACGTTTTCGTCATTCTTGGGCAAAACTGACTTTATCAAACATGATCACAGCTCCGCTGGTTATGCCTGAAGTCATTACCGGTTTATCATTGATGTTATTGTTTGTAGCAATGGCAGATACTTTAGGCTGGCCTAAAGAGCGCGGTATGATGACGGTATGGATTGCACATTCTACTTTCTGTGCGGCTTATGTGGCAGTGGTGGTATCAGCACGTTTGCGTGAGTTAGACCGATCAATTGAAGAAGCAGCTTTAGACTTAGGCGCAAGCCCTTTAAAGACCTTTTTCTTAATTACCGTGCCAATGATTTCCCCCTCTTTATTAGCAGGTTGGTTTTTATCATTTAGTCTTTCACTCGATGATTTGGTGATCGCGAGCTTTGTTTCGGGTCCAGGATCAACGACATTACCTATGGTGGTTTTTTCGTCGGTACGTATGGGTGTGTCACCTAAAATTAATGCACTAGCAACAATTATTATATTAATCGTCTCTTTGATCGCCCTGCTATCTTGGTACCTGACTAGACGTAAAGAGAAGCGTGAATTAGCGCTAAATCAACAAGCTAACTTAAGCTAAATATAAACTGTTCATTATCAATAAAAAGGGAGCTATGCTCCCTTTTTATATGTGTAGAACAAAAAAATACAGTGCCAATTACAATAGCCAATCTATCAGCAGCACTAAAGATGCATTATGCGATGCTTTAGGGTGGACTAAGTAATAACCCTTGCCTGACTCCACTGACATCTGATGCGGTGCGATCAGTCGCCCTGATTCTAGGTCAAGCTTTGCTAATGTAGAGTCTCCAATACTAATTCCGAAACCTTGAATTGCAGCACTTACAGCCAGATCTAAGGTTGCAAAATGCTGGTTATGTTCAGCAGTAGCAGAACTACCAGCTGTCTTTGATAACCATAATAACCAATCACTTTTTTGCGGTGTTGCATGCAGCCATGTCATCTTCTTTATTTGTTCCAAACTCAGTGTACTTGTTCCACTGGGTAATAATGAAGGCGCACATACGGGTGTTAAATGCTCTTCAAAAAGCAGGTTGCTCAGCAACGCTTTTTCTTTAGCTGCAACACCGTAACAAATAGCAGCGTCAAATGAGTCGGTAGAAAAATTAATCTGATGATTAATCGATGACGTAAGCTCAACATCAATCTCAGGGTAGGCTTGCTGAAAAGTCATTAGCTTAGGTAATAGCCAGGTGGTAATACAACTTGGTACTTTAAGTTTAATAACTGACTTATCGCTTGAAACTTGCTCAACTGCATGACGAATTTTATTCAGCGCTTGTTCAACTAAGGGAAAAAATTCTTGGCCTTGAGGGCTTAACGTCAAACCACGTGCATGACGGTTAAATAATCGTACCTTTAACTGCTCTTCTAGTGAGATTATCTGACGACTGACTGCACCTTGTGTCACATTTAATTGTTTTGCCGCTAAAGTAAAATTTAGATAATTAGCAGTTACCAGAAAAGCTTGCAGTTCTTTTGTCGATGGTAAACGAGTATTCATAGGGTTCTCACGTGAAGTTTAATCGGTGATAGTCAAAACAGACCTTAGTCATGAGTTTTTATCATGACTAGTATACATATATTTCGATTCTTATTTCAATACAGGTTTGTTTAAATTACAGCACAATAAAAATGACGCATAACTATGCTTCAAGAGTGACTAAAAATACAAAATAATAAGTCGTTAAAGCGTATTTATTCACAAGGGAATTTAATCCATGACATCGTTAGCAACAAAGCTAGTACCGAAGGCAGTAGAAAAACTCATTCCATACCAATCTGCAAGGCGTCTTGGTGGTACTGGTCATTTATGGCTAAATGCCAATGAACTTGAAACGAGTTGCCAATATGGTGACATAACGCAAGGCGATAATAGCCACTATAATCGTTACCCTGATTTTTTACCCCATGACACGGCAAAAGCATATCAAGATTATTGTTCACAATTCGCTAAGCAGTTAGATTGTGAAACGGTTACAGTACGTGGCGCAGATGAAGCGATTGATTTGTTAATCCG
>JBALXF010000105.1:8068-8317 GCA_036961085.1 Psychromonas sp. | reverse complement strand
CATAATGCAATTCCCCCCCCCCCCCCCTTTATCATGAAAAATGAGATATTTAGTACATATAACTGGATTTTTATTTAGCGTTGTAGAATTTTTCGATTCATCTGAAACGTTAAGACTAGAAGAAAATACCTAAGTAAATATCATGCGGGGAGGATAATGATTGATTTCAAAAATGAGATGTTTTGGTAGGTTTTAGTTTGAAAATTAACAAGCTAATTCTTAAAACATTAATGAAAATAACTGATAACG
>JBALXF010000105.1:0-8058 GCA_036961085.1 Psychromonas sp. | reverse complement strand
GCGCTAAAATTAGCACCTTGAGCTGATCGCATTAAAATATCATAAAACAATAGTGTGCTTTATTTATAATGCTTAATGAGTAATGAGTAATGAGTAATGAGTAATGAGCAAACTATAAGTGCTTAATAATCATCATAAAAATCATCTTCGATGATCTCTTCTGCAATTGCATTGTCTATTTCATTATCAATGATCGCATCTTCAAGATCTGATTCAAGCATACGACCTTCTAAATCTTCCATATCTCTTTGACAACGTTCAGCTTGCACCGCGCCTTCTACCAGCCCATCAATAGCACCAACACCGGCACCTATCGCAGCGCCCCTTTTTGCACCATCAGCACCATCAGCGATTGCACCTACACCTACACCAAAAGCTCCACCGACAACAGCACCTTCAACGACATACCCTAATGTATCGTCACAAATAGAATCATAATTAGCAAAAGCAGAAGTGCCGATAAATGCGCTAGCAACCACAGTTGCTATAAGTAATGGATGTGTTTTCATGATAAGTACCTCGAATAAAGAATAATAATTTCAAGCCTACTTTAATGTTATTTATGTGATAGCTAAAACTAGAAACCATTCGATTTTAAGGTAGGAAACAATAGAAAATGCCAACTAAAAATTCACAGTATTGCTAATGCTTCCCTCTCTATCTACAGAAAAACGGAAGCAATCATCAATATACCAACCAAGTTAGCCCATGAAATGCAGTTAATAGAAAGTAAGCCCAATTAGCTCTTTGATTGGGGCGCGGGGTTTAGCCCGCCTAGGTGACTAGCATCAAAAACATGTGGACTAAAGTCCACGCCCCAGAGGTACAAGCGTTTACCTGTTTGACCTCGTTATAGATCCAATATACAGTTTTAAATGCAGCTCTAATCAATTCTTTGATTTGGGGCGCGGGGTTTAGCCCGCCTTGATGATGGTCATAAAATAACATGTGGACTAAAGTCCACGCCCCAGATGCAGCAGGCATCACCGGTTTATAATTGTTACCGATTCAATATAAAATTGTGAGTCGAGCCGTAAATATCAATAATGAATTTATCAGATCAGATCCTCAATTTTTAAATTACAAACGCCAAATACAAGTAATTGATATTTTAATGGCAACAAAATAACTATTTTGTCTTATATTAAATAACACATAATTTTTATTTAATGGATTAGATATGGAAAAAATATTCAAATTATCCCTCTTATCCTCTTTATTAATTTCTTCTTCTGCATTTAGTGAGAGTTATTTTACCGGCTCAACCAATGACTCTGTTGTAGAAGCTGGTGATATGATCCAAATTCTAATCCCTGCAACAGGTTTATTTGCAACTTGGATGTATGATGATTTGGAGGGTGCAAAACAACTCACCTATTCATTAGGAACCACTGTTCTGACTGTTCAAGGGTTAAAATATGTTGTTGGTCGTAATCGTCCGAATAACAGTGCATGGAACTCTTTTCCGTCTGGGCATACTGCTGCCGCATTTTCTGGCGCTTCTTTTTTACAATCGAGATATGGGGCAAGTTGGGGAATTCCAGCTTACACAGCTGCAACCTTTGTAGGGGTTAGCCGAATTCACGGTAATAGGCATTACGCTGGCGATGTGGTTGCTGGAGCTGGAACCGCTTTTTTAATAAACCAGTTCTTTGTATCACCTTACCAAATGGAAGGCGTGCAATTTAATGCGCAAAAAACAGATGGCGGTTTTGCTATCAATGTTAATGTATCAAATGATGCTTTTGATCAAGAACGAGAAGTTAACAAAATACAAGTATTCGCTAAACCACTAAAACATCGCATTGAATTAGGCATTGGCTCAAATCTTTCGGATAGCTCTGGTGAAGCTTTTGCGGATCGGTATTTAGATATTTCGGATGCTGTAGATGAGTACCAGCCTTTTGCTTATGTCAATTATCAATTATCTTTAGAAAATAATAACCAACTAGAAATTGAATTCCTGCCTAGTGAGACTCGCCGCACTGGCGTAGTTAAAGAGGCTTTTACTGTTGATGGCTATACATTCAACCCTGGAGACGAAGTATTAACCGCTTACCAACATTGGATGTTAGGCTCAAATGTTTACAAAGGGTTTAATTCAATGAACGGGTTTGATTTTAAAGTGGGTTTAGGTATGTATGTACATCGTATCTCATTTGTTGCTGAAGATGCCAACACAAATGATGACACACTTTCAGAAGAAGATTGGAAAGCAATGGTAGCGGGTACTGTAAAAGGTAGTTATGCCATTACTAAAAAATTCTCATTACTGGCTAAATTACAATACCACTTTTGGGAAGATGATAGCTATCAGTTTGCTGAAGCCGGTATTAATTATGCAATTAACTCCGAGTGGGATATAGGTCTTATGTATGGTTACAGTGAAACTAAGTTAAAGGATTCAGTATTTAATACTGAATACAGTGCGGAATTACTGACGTTTACTTTTGCTAATCGCTTCTAATTTTCATCACTCCCCTCCATATATAAAACCGGTCTTGTATCGGTTTTATAACTTGTACTGCCTACTTGTTTTAAAATTATCTCCTCACAACAAATAACTCATTTCCCCTAATATTTTAAGGGGTAATTACTCATCTTAAATTAGATTTTTTGATATTTTAGCATCCGATCAAACCCCATCTCCCCCTCTCCATTAATTCAGTCCTTAATTCATAGCCTTTTTATCAATACGAATATCGAATAGGTAATAACTTAAATAATTCGATGATTGGCAGGATAATTCAGTTGAAAATACTGTCTTTAGGAGATCTTATGAAAAATATTAAAACGTTAACCTTGTTATGCCTTGCCCTACCAACATTCTTTAGTTATGGCAGTGGTTTATACCTAGGCATACAAGGGGGGTATGGGGTAGAAAAGGATGCCAAGCTGAAATATGCAGGAGGAGAGCAAGTATTAATTAAGGACCATGATACAGGTGTAGGCTCGATTAAAGCAGGTTATGATTTTAATCGCTTCTTTGGGACCGAATTACGTGTGGGTAAAGCGAATGATCGTTCCATCATGGATAGCCATGCTTCTGCTTATTTGAAGGCACAGTATCCCTTACAAAACGACCTAACTTTTTATGCTCTATTAGGAGGAAGCCACGTCCTTTTAGCTGAAGATTATTTTCCGGGTGAAGCATTAAATAGTGTCAGTTTTGGTGCCGGCATGCGTATCCCACTATCGGATACAATAGGCTTAAATGTAGAGTTTATGGAAACTAGTTCGCATAAATATTACCAACTTCAATCATTTCAAGTGGGATTAGATTATCGTTTTTAGTCACCTTTTCATCCTAAAAAGCCAGCAATTAATAGTTGGCTTAGCATTCCTTTCATCATCCCATTAAAAAATCGAATAGAAACTAGTTTATAGCATTTTAATATCGATGGCATCATAGCCTCATCAGCAACAAAGCTGTGATAGAAAGTGATAACAAATACAAGCAGACAAACACTTGTGGTTATCACTTTATTTTTATTACTCTTTTAAATAAGCGAGAAAACTTATGAAAAAATTAAAAATGTTAACTATAGCAACTCTTTTAGCTGCACCTCTAGCGGCAAGCGCAAATGGTTTTTATGTGGGTGCTAATGCGGGTTACGGTTTACAAAATATCGATGATGAGCTGAAAGGCCTTAGTACTAAAGATCAACTTGATGCAAGTAACACAGGTGTTGGCCAACTTAAAGTAGGCTACGATTTCAATGATTACCTAGGTTTGGAAATGCGTGCAGGTGCGGCAAACAAAGATTCTGAAATGCTGCATCACTACTCTGCCTATGCAAAAGCACAATACCCAGTATCTGATAGCTTTAGCGTATATGGTTTACTAGGTGGTACTGATGCACGCATGTCAGATGCAATTCAAGCATTTGGCGTTGATAAAAACTTACAAAGTGTAAGTTATGCTGTTGGTGGCCGTTTAGCGATAACAGATAGCATGGGCATGACATTAGAATACAACCAAATTTCTTCTCATAAAGATTATGAATTGGGTGCAGTTAACCTAGGTGTAGATTACAAATTCTAATTTCTCGCAAACTCGCATGGATGCGAGTCTCCTTGACCTCCCCCATTAATTATATTCCACACACAAAAGCAATTTAATTTCATGATCTACCACCCCGCTGTTTTCTATCTTATAACTAGCCTTAAGCAGCTCTCGGATCATTTCAACACAACCTTTCTCATCTTCACCTTTTAACTACTTTATTTTTAAATAGTACTTTTTTAAATAACACGTTCTCATGCTAATGAATTTACGATAGTGAAAGCAGTGCAAAGTTTAAACCAAACAACAACAAATAAATTTACACATTTAAGCACCTTAATTCTATAAAAAACCTATTAGAAAATCAAATAGAACCTAACTCTTACTATTCAAATTTAAATAATATAATAGCTTCAATATAATCACAGGGAGTTACTACTATGCATAACCAAATTCTTAACTTGATCTGCAACGCGAAAAGTTCACAACAAATTCGTGATGCAATCAATAATTTCGAAACTGACGATGATGCCCAGAGAGCAGTAGAAAAAGCATATAAAACTTCCTCAAATGATCTCAATAAAAATCTATAAACAAATATTTTAAGGAATGTTATGAAGCTAAAACAATCATTACTTGCAACTACTTTGGCAATCACTGCGGCAACCACACAAGCCGGCATAATGGATCAATTTATTGACCCGCAAGACGGTAAACTAGATGCAAGCCAATGGGTTCTAGATAACAGTTATGGCTTTTTACCAATCCCTATTGTGATCACTGAGCCTGCAGTTGGTGTAGGGGCTGGTGCCGCTTTATTATTCTTTCACGAAACAGACGAACAAAAAGATAACCGTCTAAACAACCCTGAAGCTGCTGCTGATGTGCAATTAAGTGTTACTGGTGTCGTTGGTGCGGCCACCAGCAATGGCTCTTATTTAGGAGGTGTATTTCACTCTGGTAATTGGATGGATGACCGCATTCGTTATTTTGGTGGATTATTTGGTGCTTCATTTAACCTAAATTACTACGCAGGAGAAAATGAAGCGGCTTATGAATACAATATGCAAGGCTTATATTTTAATCAGGACATTGATTTTCGTTTAGGGGATTCTAACTTTTTTGCTGGCGGTAGTTACACTTTATTAAATTCTGATATCAATTTTGACAGCAGTGGTTTTATTCCAGGTATCGATAAACTAGGCCTTGACAGTAAAGATGGCGATATCGGCATTAAATTGACCTACGATAATCGTAATAACCAGACCAGTCCGGACTCAGGTACTAAAGCGGGGATAAAATACAACATGCATGATAATAAACTAGGTGGTGATTTTGATTACCAAGTGACACATGCATATGTACATAACTACAACAAAATTGGCAATAAATGGGGCGTTGCATTACGCGCAGATACCAAGAGTGTTGATGGCGATGTGCCATTTTATGCTCGCCCATATCTAGATATGCGTGGTATGCCGGCATTACGTTATCAAGGTGATGACACTGTACTAGGTGAGGTTGAGTTAAGTTATAACCTTAACGAGCGCTGGACTTTACTTGGGTTCGCAGGTGCAGGTAAAGCAATTGATACAGGTGAAAAATTTGAAGATACACAATCATTGTTTATGCAGGGTGCCGGCTTTAGATATCTGGTTGCTCGACAATTAGGGATGAAAACAGGTGTTGATATAGCGAAAGGACCTGAAGAATGGACAGTATACCTTCAATTTGGCACTGCTTGGTAAAGATGTAATTTATCAACCATTTGACGCAGAGTATTTTGTTACTCTGAATTTGACTTAGCTTGGAAAACACCATGACAATTACTTTACTTGACCCACACGATAAAACCCAGTTATGGGAAGTTAAACAGCATGACAATCAATATTTTTACCGAGCAATAAATGATCAAGAAATAGGTACCTGGCAAGAAAAAAAGCTAAAAGAGATCTGTAAACCTTACGGTTGTGGCTCTTGGTATAGCCTTCAAAAGCATAGAATTAATACCTCTTCTTTTCGTGGCTGGAAAGGTTTTGGTTACCGAAAATCAGCTTATAGCACTTGGTTAGTGGATAGTTATTTCAATAAACAACCGCAAGCATTAAAGTTAAAACAACAATTCGCGCGCTCTGATGAATTTAATCAAAGTCAACCACACCTACCCGAGCTGCAAAAACAGGTCAGATTATTAGGAATAAACCTTTTTGAAGACTTACATAGTTTCAGTAGTTATGGCGATTTCGAAATCGTAAACTGGCGAGAAATAGCCTTCAATTGGATAAAAAATTTGTAATTTAAGCCATTAAGGCCCAGAAGTTAATATATTATTTTATTGTCTATTACTCTTGTGTCATAAACTAGAGTGATAGGCTGTTTGGTGTTTAATTAGTTCATAAATATTATAAGGATGATTAATACCGAATCGGTATTTAAATCTAAGATACCATTTACCTTTAATATCACTCTTTAATAGTCCCGATAATAAACATCTAATTCAAAAATAGATTACCAGCAACAACGGTTTAATCACCTAGTTCAGCTAGCCTTATATATAGGGAAAATATAACTAAACAACTAGTTTAGTTATAGCAACTGCTAGATCATTCACCGTTTACTTAGCTAATCTGTCTCCGTACTACACTTAATTATTCTGTCGTATCAGCTGCGTAGGTAAGAGCCAACAAATAAATGCTCATTATGCTTGGCTAGATCTAACTTCACACTGTACTAAGGGTTATTGTGATTGTTTATTACTTATCTCAATTTTATCTAAAATAATTTATATTAGATTTGGCATATCCTATTAATAAGTATTAGTATATTTAGCGACTTTCTAACAAATAAACGGATAGATATTTATGCTCAATCTTGAACAACTAGCGGCATTTATTGCAGCAGCTGAAAAAGGCTCATTTTCAGCTGCTGCTCGCCATATAGGTAAAAGCCAAAGCTCAGTAAGTATTGGTGTAAATAACTTAGAATTAGATTTAGGCGTATCTCTTTTTGACCGTTCAACCAAGTATCCCAAACTGACTAATGAGGGTGAACGTTTATATGAACATGCAAAAGTATTAATGCGCCAGGCTGAGCGCATGAAAAGTTATGCGCAAGGCGTAATTGATGACGTTGAAGATAGTTTAACGATTGCGATCGATCCACTTGTGCCACTTTCCGTGATTGATAGCGCTTTAGAAAAAATGGCTCAGAAATTTCCATACACACAAATAAAAATCAATAAACTATATGGTCAAGCTTTGACAGATTCTTTATTAAAAGAAGAATCACAGTTTGGAATACATATCTCCTCTAAAGGAGTACCTGAGCATTTTAATTTTGTTGCTTTCACTAATATCGAATGGGTATGTGTTTGTAGTCCGGATAGTGAGTTTGCTGATATGGATGTAGTGGATAATGAAACGCTGATTGCAAACCGTCAAATCGTATGTAGTAGTATGTTAGAAAACGAAATATTGAGAACTACCAGTAAAATATCACAAGAAATTTGGCAAGCTTATGATCAAGATGACATGGTGCGCCTAGTGGAACAGGGGCTAGGTTGGGCATTTTTACCTAAATCAATGGCCATAGAAAAAGAAGCGATGGGTACCCTGATGGAGTTTAAACCTGAATTTCAAGGTGTAGATTTAGTCTACCCAGCAGATTTAATTTGGAAAGCGAATACACAGCAAGGCGCTGTTATGGCGTATTTAATAAAATTATTAACACAATAATTTAAGATCAGCCAAGTTGGGGCTAGCGAATACTTCATTGGAAGTATATATAGCCCTTAAATGTATAGCGGATATTTATTCTATTGATTTAAAAAGGGAAACAATGATAAACCAGTCCCCAGACTAGCGCTGCCGCAATACTCCCTACTATTACATCTTGGTATTCTTCGTATAACTCATTTAGCATTACCACTCCCCCTATCCCTTTTTATTTGATCTTTATTTTACATAATAATAGCGGAATCAAAGCGTTAGTTAATATATGTAAATCGAATAGATTGAAGTATTATTTTAATCATGCTCACAAGGAAATATAAG
>JBALXF010000104.1:0-8383 GCA_036961085.1 Psychromonas sp. | reverse complement strand
TAATAAAATTGTTCACTCGGTAAAATGCTTATAAAGTGATCTTAGAAGAATTAGTTCCCCCCCCAATCTCATTAATATAAAAATAAGATTTGTTTCCGTTACATGTATTCAAAGGATGTTTCTTTTAACATCTATTTGGAGACTAATTTTTATTTCCAGTAAATCTTCCCAGTCTAAATTCACCTTTTAGTCAAATCACTAGCTTTTTACCTTACGAGTATCGCTTGTAAAACCTGTAATTTAATTAAATATTGTCACATGTTTTAAGGGGGATATCGATGTGAAAAATATCTAATTAGTATTTGATTATAATGTCGTCAAGTACTTTGTAACAAGGCGTTACGTGTCCTACACTTTTAATTTTACAGTAGGAGGATGTTGTGCAGTATAGAAAAGATATTAATGGATTAAGAGCTCTTGCTGTAATAGCTGTCGTAGTCTTCCATTTTAATAAGTCTTGGATGCCAGGAGGCTTTGCAGGTGTAGACGTTTTTTTTGTTATTTCAGGCTTTTTAATGACAGGGATAATATTTCGAGGTATAGAGCAAAAAAACTTCTCTATCTTGAAATTCTATATTGATCGAGCCAATCGGATTATTCCAGCATTAGCGGTGCTTTGCTTTGTACTGCTTATATTTGGTTGGTTTTATATTAAGCCGCTCGATTATGAAATTTTAGGCAAACACATTGTCAGTAGTTTGGCATTTTTGTCGAACATCATATATTGGAAGGAGTCAGGCTATTTTGATGCTACGTCACTTGAAAAATGGCTATTGCATACTTGGTCATTATCCGTTGAATGGCAATTTTATATAATCTATCCATTAGTGCTTGTCGTTATGCGAAAATTTATGTCTTTAAAGGCGATGAAAGTAACTGTTTTGTTGGGAACGATATTAGGCTTTATCTTTTGTATTATTGCTACCTATAAATGGCCTAACGCAGCTTATTACCTATTGCCAACCAGGGCTTGGGAAATGATGATTGGTGGTGTTGCTTACCTTTACCCTTTTGCCCTACAAGATAAAAGTAAAAAAATTGCAGAGTGGTCCGGTTTTATCTTAATTATTGGGTCTTATTTCTTAATATCTAAAGACAACCCTTGGCCGGGGTACTTAGCCATAATTCCAGTCTTAGGCACGTTTCTAATCATCCAATCACAATGCAATGAAAGTCTTATTACAAGCAATGTGGTGTTCCAGAAATTAGGTACTTGGTCTTACTCTATCTACCTATGGCACTGGCCTATGGTTGTTGCTATTTATTATTTTTCATTAAGCGAAAATTATATTTATTTGGGTATTGTTCTATCGATATTACTTGGTTTTCTAAGTAATAAATATATTGAAAAAATTAAATTTAGAAATGATTTTGGACATATATTTTCTTACTTAAAATGTAAGCCTATATATATGACTTTAATTGTTGGATTATTGTCCTCGTATATCTATCTGGATAAAGGGGAAAATTATTGGATAAATTTACAAGATCCAGTGACGCAAAAAACATATTCTCTTTTATCCGAAAGACGTCCTGCAATGACCAATAATTGGGGAGCCGATATCGAAGGACATCAAGACTTTTCAGATTGTCGTTTTAATGTTCAAAACTTAACTGAAGAAATTGAATTCAGATTAAAAAAATGTGAATCAAGTTATGGCCCTGGAGTCCTAATTCTTGGAGATAGTCACGCTCAAGACCTTTTTGGTATGGCTTCATTTAGGTTCGATGGTGATTTTATTGTTGGAATAACAAACTCACAAGGGTGTCGCCCACATACACCGTATATCCCAAATAACCCTTGCCAATATGAAAATGTAAAACAGTTTCTATCAAAAAATAATCATATATTCACTCACATTATTTACGAACAAGGTGGTTTTTATTTGCTACTTGATGAAAATGGCAATAAAGGCTCTAGGACTATGTTTAGTAAGTTGTCCTTATTAAAAAAAGTTGAAGGTATTCAGATTGATGAAGATCATGTTGAGCTTGTAATTAATTACTTGGCTGAAATTAGTGAGTTTGCCCCTATTACATGGTTTGGCAGTCGAATAGAACATCACTTTACTAATGAACAAATACTTCAACAAGGTTGTGATGCAAACTTTAATTTAAGAGATGGACAAAAAACCGTTTTTAACTCACTTGATAGATATATCAATACCCATACTACTTCTTTAAAAAAAGTTAAGTTTTTGTCTCAAAATGAAGTTCTTGACTATCAATTTCCACGAGATTTTATGAATTGTGAAAAAATATTATGGGCTGATGGAGATCATATCTCAATTGTCGGTGAGGAAGTTTTTGGAAAACGTCTGCCTGATAGTTTTTTAGAATTTTAAATTAAACAGTTCCTTTGCATTTTAGACGAACTAGAAATTTATGACTGCTAAAAACAATACAACAGACTTCCTTATGAGTGCTCAGTGGGAAGTCATCTGCCCCTATTGAAGATATAAAAAAATTTTATAAATTAGCTTTCTTAATATGTGACTCATGCTGTTAGCGATTTCCTATATTCTATGAACATATAAAATATCACCCTGACTTTTATTTGATGTTTTTAATTTAAAGGCTATTATTCGATTACATCAAATGTCAAAGGAATGACAAATGAATATTGTAAATCGACTATTTTTGATAGTGATTTTTGCTATCTTCGCATTATCGCTACCTGTTTCATCTCAAGAAATATCTTTATATTGGGCGGAACCAGGGCCAGGTGGAAACCCTGGGCTTGGTGGAGACCCCGATGGCGAAGATGATAATATTGGTCCTGGTGGTGATAATGATTGCGATAATGGTGATATTGGTGGTGGTTGTGGTGACAATGGGCCCACCCAAGAAGAAAAAGATGCTGATAAAATAAACTCAGATATCAGCGAAAAAACTGACACAATGATTGAGGCAGTGAGCAAGGAAGGCCCTGCAGCCGATCAGTTTGCATACACGACAGAGTTTCAAAATGGTAATGCGCTTACCGATTATGGTCTGAAAGAAAACCTAGCGAGTGAGAAAGATCTAGAGGGGGCCACTTCTGGATGTCCCGTAGAGCTTTATTCTGGCTGTAAAGTCACCCGTGAAACCGATGTTGAGCATCCCTTATTTTCATTAACCAGACAACACCGTCTCTCGCAAGGCTCGGCATGGTCACTCGGTGCTGGGTGGCATAGTGCACTCGATAGCCGAATCATTTGGGGTGTCGATATAGACATTCAACCGCAAATTGATGCAAGCCAAGACGTTGTAGATGAATATAATGAATTACTAAGCTCAGTTGATCTGAAAATCACTGAACTACAAGAGAGTTTCGTGGATCGCATAGGTTATAACGAACCTGGTGTGATTGAAAATATTGATGCTGCAGTGGCAGAGTTGCAAGCACTCAAAGCACCCTATGACAGTAAACTTATTGCCGCACAAGTCTCGCTTGAACAGCTACAAGCCTCGAAAGCCCTTTCTGATCTATACCGCGCAAGAAATGTACATACAACAGATCAAGATTTCCCTCTTGAATATGAAATAGGTGTTAATAAAGTAAAGTGGATATCACCACAAGGGGGGAGGCAGTTATTTGAGCTGAATCCATTAACACAAGTGATAACCGCACGGGCTGGCAATAACTACCAATTAGTATTACAAGCAGATAATAAAATCAATATTATTGCAACGAATGGTGAGACCTTTCATTACAATGAACACGGCTTTTTAGTTAAAGTCAGCAATAATAATGGTCGCTGGGTAGAGATACTACGCGATACAAATCATCAAGCGACTCAACTGAGCGATGAACTGGGCCGAAGCTTTAATTTTATTTACTCCGATAATCGTCTGCGCACGATTTCCGATCGACAAGGACGTAGTACTCGCTTTAAATACCAAAGTGGCCAACTGGTAAAGGTTGAAAGGTATGATGGTCGCATCAACAGCTACCAATATAATTACGCAGAGAATCACTTAGCGATAACCGCAAAATCAGACGGTGAAGATAATAAGGCTAACTATGAGTATAAGCAACAACTAGGAAAGACCGTTGTTGTTCTACAAATTGATCCTGATGGAAACAAATTCCACTACCAATATGATTTTGCTGCTAACAGTACCACTGTGATAAACAGAAATGGCACCCAAACGCATTATCAATACGATGACAATAATCAGGTAGTGTCTAAGATTTTCGAGTCTGATGGCAGTGAAATTAGCAAGCTCTACGATGCAAACGGTAATTTGGCCATTGAATATAATGAACTCGGCGATACTAGTATATACAGTTACAACGAAGCGAATCATCTTGAATCAATGACGGATCCCGAAGGACGGACAATATCTTATGTTCGCGATCTACAAGGACGGATCCTTACGCAATCCAATAATGCGGGAGAGAGCACCACCTTTGATTACGATCAAACAGGTAGAATACGTACCATTACCCTAGCCGATGGATCCGTCATTGAGCAGACTTGGCAAAATAACCTATTATCTGAGCATATCGACCCTGTGGGTAACCTGAAAAGTTACCAGTATGATGCATTAGGCTACCCTACGCGCATTGAAACCCGTAATAACAACAGCGTTGATGGTGATGCTTTTGTGCAAACCATGCAATACGACAATGTTGGCCGTGTATTATGGATTTCGGAAGGCTCTGCTAATACACCCGCCGCGCAATGGCGTACGACCCGCTACTATTATCTGACCGAAGAAGGACAAAGCCTAGATAAACCAACCCGTATCATCGACCCGTTAGGGCGTGAAGCGCGCTTTGAATATGACAGCAATGCGCAGGTGCTCTACCATCTAGACTTCTCTGGTATTGAAACGCGCTATAGCTACACAGCGCGTCAACTTGTGGCAACAAAACAGATCAGGCAAGCACAGCAGCAATATAATTATCGCTATCAGTACGATGCAGAGAATAACTTGGTTAAGGCGATCCATCCTGGCGGTTTGCAGTGGCAATATGATTATGACAGTCGCAATAGATTAATACGCTCACAACTACTGAATACGCAGGTTAATAAATCTTTCAGTTATGATGCAGCAGGACGACGCATTACCGCAACCGATAGCACCGGAAATACCACTCAATACCGCTACTTTGCAGATGGACAAATTGAAGCTGTCAGTAACCCTTTGGGCAATACGGTTGAATACCAGTATGACAATGCCGGCAGAGTAAACGCGGTTTATGACCAAGCACGTGGTACATATACCAGCGACTACCAACGTAATGAGCTTGGTCATATCACACAAACCACAGACGGCAATCAACACCAAACAAGCATTGGCGTAAATCCACTGGGTCAAATTAAAACGGTTTCTATTCCAAACTCGAGCGTTGAGCGTATTAGCCGCGAGTTAGATTGGCGTGGTAACCCCCTTGCTTTACAAGATGTGGGTGGTGGTCAATTTACCTACCAATACAATGCATTTGGTCAGGTAACGCGTATTGTTGACTCAGAAGGCGGCGAACAGCGTTTTGATTATGATGCGCTTGGCCGATTAATTTTCCAGAAAAATACCGCGGGACTAGAAACGAGATGGCTATTTGAGCAACAAGCCAGTCAGTTAGTGGTGACACAAACGCAAACAGATACCAGCATGGCTTTGGCCTATATAGCGAGCCAGCGCAAAAGCGTGAAAAACTACGACTTGATGGGACGTTTGTTAGCTTATAGCGATGCTGAAAAACAGCAATGGCAGTTTACCTACAACAAACAAGGGCTGCTTAGCGATATTAGCAACCCCGATGGCACGCTTGTTAGCAAAGAGTATAACTTAGCCGGACAGATGATTGCAGAGATCATTAAATCGGTGAATGGCCAATCAAGAGGGACTTATTACAGCTACGATGGTGAAGGTCGCATGGTCACCGAGCAGTTACCCCACTACTCATTTGGTCAGGTAAATCGTTATCAGTATAATGCACTAGATCAAGTGTCATCGGTAACCTTACCTGACGGTAGTTATTATGAGTATCAGTATGATGCTGCAGGTCGAAAAACCGCTGCATTTGACCCATTAGGAGCAACTGAAAGCTGGCGTTTTGACGGCAACGATAATGCAGTTGCCTATACAGATAAAGATGGTTTTTTATGGCAATACAGCTATAGCGCCGATAATCAAATCAGCGAAATCATTGACCCAGAGAACGGTAGCAGCGCGCCTACGTTAAAACAATTTGATGACATGGGTCGACTCATAGCAAGCACTAACCCACAGGGGCAACGCACCTCTCAAACCTTAGATACATTAGGCCGTATCACCGGGGCGGTTGATGCCATGCAACAAACAAACCACTATCAACTTGATGTGGCAGGCCGACCTGTGTTAATGACCAACCGCGTCGGGCAGTCAACCACGCAACAATTTAATGCCTTTGATGAAGTGCTAGCCATCACAGATCCAATAGGTAATACCACTGCCTTCACATACGACCGCTTAGGCCGTGTTATTGCGAAGCAAGATACACTTGATGCAAGCGAGCAGTGGGCATATAACTACCGAGAGCAAGTTACGCTTTATACCAATAAGTTGGGACAACAGAGCCAAAATCAATACAACGGCTTTGGTAATTTAACATCTCTCACTGAAGCGAATGGTGCAAGTAGTCAATACCAATGGAATGCTGCCAATAAGTTGACCGAGGTGACCTCGCCAGAGGGCGCTAGCCAAACTCTCGTTTATGATGAGATGGCGCGATTAACGCAGTTTAGCAATGAACTGGGTGAACAATGGCGTTATGACTATAACCAGCTAGGTCAGGTAAGCAGTGCTTATCAGCCTGCGTCGGATACCGACATTAATTTTAATTACGACCAACGCGGTAATCTGGTAGAGCGTCAATATAATAGCAATAACCAGCTGCAAAGTGAGCAGTTCAGCTTTGATGGTCTAGGTCGTTTGGCTAATATCAACAGCCCAACATTAAGTGAAAGCTATCGCTATGATGGTGCAAACAACCTTGTACAGGTAAACAATCAAACATTGGGTAAAGATTTTAATTACCAATACGATGCCAATGGTCAACGCACTTCTAGCCAAATGACTAGCGATGTTTTTGTTACTTATCAGCGTGACGCAGAAGGGCGTATCACGCGGGTGAACAGAGAAACGAGGAATGGCATACAAAGTTTTGATTTGAGCTACAATGCAAATGATCAAGTCACCGCCATTGATTACCCCAATCACAGTCGCCGCAGTGTCGAATACGATGCGCTTGGCCGTGTATCGCAAATAGATATTGAACAAGAGGAGTTCCGCGGTAACCGCTGGCGTGGCAATTGGCAAAACATCGAGCAATTGCAATATCAATACGATGCACAAGGCAATGTGCTTGCACAAAACCGTAAAACCGAGGCCGACAGCGATGAGCAATGGGCCCATTTTGAATATGACCAAGTTAACCGCCTTATCAATGCGGATTATCCCAAACAAGATGATATTAGCTACGAATGGGATAACAACGGCAACTTAATCACGAAGCAAAGTAAAACGCATCGCTTCAGTTACAACTACAACGATGCCAACCAACTTGAGGCATTCAATGGTCATCGTTTACCCGGCTTTGCTTGTGATGATCCCTTAGCCTGCGACGCTGATGATAATGAAAGCTCAAACGATCAATGGTTTACCTACCAATATGATGCCAATGGTTATATGACGTCGGTAGATGACGGCAGTAACCAGCAAACCTTTACTCATGATCCGCTTGGGCGTATGACATCTGTTTATAACCCAGATGGCAGTTCGGTAAGTTATGCCTATGGTGCTCGTTCACGACTTATCATCACTGAGCGCACGCTACAATCCGATGCTCTGGGCGTTATTGAGGAAAGTAGTAACCAGAGCTCAAATGGTAAGGGCAAAGGCAAAGGTAACAGCCAAAATCAAAGCCAAAGTGATGCAAGTATCAGTCAATCTGGCATTATCACCCTATACAGCCATTTTGATGGCCGCCAAGAGCAAGGTCAGTGGCAGCAAGCAAGTGATGGGTTTGAACCGTTTCGCTCATTAACCCTATTACCCCAGCAAGGCTTACCTTATGGGGATGTGTTGCATCAAGCATTGTTTGATACTAAGTCACAACTCATGCAGGCCAGTGGGACAAAAGGCGCTGACATTGCTAACCTTTATCCACATCATGACCGTTTAGGTAGTGCTATCTCAGTATTGGATGATAGTGGCAAGCAAGCAATGCGTTTAGGTTACAGCCCGTTTGGACAGGTATACCGCAAGCACACCGATAAAACCTTCTGGAAGCTAAATAGTGGCGTCAATGCCAATAAACAGCTTGGGCAATTAATGCCTTATCAGTTTACTGGTAAATACACAGATGGTAATACCGGCCTAGTGCAGATGGATTCACGTTGGTATAACC
>JBALXF010000103.1:0-8390 GCA_036961085.1 Psychromonas sp. | reverse complement strand
GCCTCTCTTGGTAAAAACGGCGACTGTTTGTTGCCATCGCATCGCGCATGTCCGGGCCAGCATCCATCAACGCTAGGGCAGCATCAGCAATAGCCTGAGGGTTTTCCGACTCAGCGACCTGACCACAGTTACTGTCCAGTATTAAGTCTGCGGCGTCACCATCTACGGCCATTAGAATCGGCTTACCAACGGCCATGTAAGCCTGGGTCTTGGAAGGGATTGTAATAGTGAATAACGGATCCTTTTTAAGATGCACCAACAAGGCATCCGCAGCACACAAGTAACTGCCTACCTCTGCCATTGATACGGGAGGTAGAAAAATCACGTTAGTAAGGCGCTCAGCACTGGCGAATTGCTGCAAGCGCTTCACATCTACACCTCCGCCAAGAAAAACGAACTGCAACTGTGGGGCGTTCTGCTGCAGCAATGCAGCAGCACTAAGAACTGCATCAAGCGATTGAGCTTTTCCCATGTTTCCAGCGAACAAGATAGTAAACTTATCTGAGCTAAATAAGCTTACTGGGGTAACTCCCTGCGGAGCAGCTAACGACTGCTCAGCGCACCAGTTGTAGATCAACTCGATTTTACTTTCGGGAACGCCTCTTGCGATCAACAAGCGCTTGAAACCTGGTGATAGGACAACCAACTGATCAACACGACGATAGACCCAATTACATATTGACGATACGACTTTCAACGCTCTCTCATTGGAGAACATACCTGTTGCCCGCAGCGTATCGGGCCACATATCCTGAACATCATAAACAACAGGAACACGACGAAACAGGCGAAGCAGTACTGCTGTGATACCCACCGTTAAGGGCGGATGATACGCATAGATTACATCAGGACGTTTAGCTGCGAATAAACCGTAAAACAAGGAGCTGGCAGCGAAGCTAACATAATTGAGTACACGGCCAATAGCACCTTCATCATGGCTTGGGTAGAGCGGCACCCGTGTGACTTGAACTCCTTCAATCAGCTCGCGCTGCAGCCACTTAAGCTTATAACCGGGATAGATATTACCGCCTGGATAATTAGGGAAACCAGTCACTACCTCGACCTCGAATCCCTGCCTGACCAGCTCACGGGCAAAGTCCATACCTTTGAAAGTAGGCTCAGGTTCGAACCACTGAGTTAGCAAGAGAACTCGGATGGCCACTCGATTCAGTACCTCTTCCAAACAGTGCGCATTACGTAATCACGATAGCTATGAATGACACGCACTACTTTATCGGCGACATTAGGCATGCTGTAATCACCCACCAAACGTAGGCTACGCTCTGCACCTCGTCCTTGGCTCTCCAATACTTGTAGGCCTTGTAGTACACGGTCGGCCTCGAGACCGACCATCATTACTGCCGCCTCTTCCATACCTTCCGGGCGCTCATGAGCTTCCCGGATATTCAATGCTGGGAAATTCAAAATTGATGACTCTTCGTTGATAGTGCCACTATCAGACAACACCGCTTTGGAGGCCAATTGCAGTTTATTGTAATCCTTGAAGCCTAGTGGTTTGAGTAGTCGCACATTGGAATGAAATACCGCCCCCATTGCATCTACGCGCTTTTGAGTACGTGGATGCGTGGATACGATTACAGGGTACCCATAATGTGAAGCAATTGTATTAAGCACATCCACAAGCTTAATAAAATTCTTATCAGAGTCGATATTTTCTTCACGATGTGCGCTTACGACGAAAAACTTCCCTGGCTCCAAGCTAAGACGCTGCAACACATCAGAGGATTCAATTCCGTCACGGTAGTGATTTAGAACCTCAAACATTGGACTACCAGTTTTGATAACCATATCTGGAGGCAGCCCTTCGCGAAGAAGGTAGTCACGCGCAATGGTACTATAGGTGAGATTAATATCTGCAGTATGATCAACAATTCGTCGATTGATCTCTTCAGGTACACGCATATCGAAGCAGCGATTGCCAGCTTCCATATGGAAGGTAGGAATTTTTCGACGCTTAGCCGAAATGACTGCCATGCAACTATTAGTATCACCCAAAACCAATAAAGCTTCAGGCAGGACCTCAGAAAGCACGCGATCTACTGCAATAATTACATTGCCGATCGTTTCCGCTCCACTACTACCGGCGGCATTGAGAAAGTAATCCGGCTTACGTATACCCAAGTCATCAAAAAATATCTGATTCAATTCATAATCGTAGTTCTGGCCTGTGTGGACCAATACATGATCACAGCAGTCATCTAGTCTGGCGAGTACACGCGAAAGGCGAATGATTTCCGGACGGGTACCTACCACCGTAACAACTTTCAACTTCTTCATTGCGGCATCCTGTTTACAATCGCTCATGCCTCAGTACCTACAGCACAGGTGAAGGTATCGGGGTGTTCACGATCAAATATTTCATTAGCCCAAAGCATCACGATCATTTCTTCTTCACCAATGTTTGTGATGTCGTGAGTCCAGCCTGGGACCGTTTCTACAATTTGAGGCGTATCGCCAGCAGTGAACAATTCGTAAAACTCACCCGTCATGATTTGGCGGAAACGAAAACAAGCCTGGCCTTTAATAACCAGGAATTTCTCAGTCTTTGAATGATGATAGTGGCCACCGCGGGTAATACCCGGATGAGCAGTAAAGAAGGAGAACTGACCAGAATCCTTAGTCTTGAGCATTTCTACGAACACACCACGAGAGTCACCGTATTTTGGGACGTCATAGGTGAAACGCTCTGGTGGCAAATAACTTAGGTAAGTGGAGTACAGGGCCCTGATCAGCCCCGAACCTACAGGTTCGGTAATCAAGGATATGCGGCTGTCACGGAAGGCATTCAGTTGATCAGCAAGTTCGCCTACAGTAATTTTATACTCTGGCGCGATACTAATGAATGACTCACCAAGCCTCTTACCGTCCATTACCTCGATGAAGTGTTGAATAACATCGTCTATATATACGAGACTGATGCAATGAAGAGGATCATTGATGTGTATCGGCAAATCACGCGAGATATTGTGACAGAAAGTCGCCACAGCGGAATTATAGTTAGGACGCGCCCATTTACCAAACACATTCGGAAGACGAAACAGGTAGACCGGCGAAGCATGCTCGTCTGCCAGTGTTTGTATGACCTCCTCTGCACCGCGTTTGCTCACACCATAAGGATTGCTCAGTTCTGCCTGAATTGATGAGGTATAGAGCAATGGAGTTTGACACCCATCACTGACGATTGCAGCGCAGAGCGCACGAGTAAGATCCGTGTTCCCCCGCTTGAACTCGTCCGGATTTTCAGGACGATTAACTCCCGCAAGGTGGAAAATAAAATCGGCCTGTTGCACCAAAACTGGCAATGTGTCCATCGAGTCTGCGCGCGTAAAACGTAACACCTCAATGTCATCACGCACAGCAAGGTGCGAAAGCAAGTTTTTACCAATAAACCCATCGGCGCCAGTGATCAGCACTTTCATTGTTTATTCCTCAGCGGTTGCGTGTTCGCCACGCTGGATCGCACGCATAAAGTCCAACTTGAGCAATAAACGTTGCATACCCTCAACATCCAAGCGCTCAGTATTATGCGAGTTATAATCATCAGTACGAGAGATTTTCTCCTCGCCCTGCTCTACAAATTTTCCGTAGTTCAGATCACGCAAATCCGGCGGCACTCGGAAATACTGGCCACGGTCCTCTGCACAGGCCATTTCCTCTCGGCTAAGCAAAGCTTCATAAAGCTTTTCGCCATGACGTGTACCGATTACCTGAATTGGATGTTCAGGTTTGTCCATAAGTAAGATTAATGCTCTAGCGAGTGTTTCAACCGTGGCAGCTGGCGCTTTCTGCACAAACATGTCGCCATTATTGCCATGTTCAAAGGCATACAAGACCAAATCAACAGCATCAGCCAACGTCATCATAAAGCGAGTCATATTAGGATCGGTCAAGGTAAGCGGCATGCCTGCTCGTATCTGGTCTACAAACAGCGGAATAACCGAGCCGCGCGAAGCCATGACGTTGCCGTAGCGAGTACCACAGATGACTGTCTTTGCGTCATCAACATTACGAGACTTTGCCACCATGACTTTCTCCATCATCGCCTTGGAGATCCCCATAGCATTGATTGGATACACAGCCTTATCAGTACTTAAACATACCACACGCTCGACGCCGTTCTGGATAGCGGCTTCTAGCACATTCTCAGTTCCTAGCACATTAGTCTTAACTGCTTCCAGCGGATGAAACTCGCAGGACGGAACCTGTTTAAGTGCCGCGGCATGGAAGATATAATCGACCCCACGAGTAGCATTTAAAATGCTCTGATAATCGCGCACGTCGCCAATGTAGAACTTGAGCTTTGGGTTCGCATAGCGCTTACGCATGTCATCTTGCTTTTTCTCATCACGACTGAAGATGCGAATTTCAGCAATATTTGTATTTAGAAAACGCTTGAGGACAGCATTACCAAAAGAACCAGTACCACCAGTAATAAATAATATTTTATTATCAAACATACTACCTCCACCACACGGATTTACGCCATAGAACGGTTTTTTAAGACTCTGAAGAAAAACAAGATCAGCCAAAATAAAAACGTCAGATAGCCATCAAGAGTCTGCGCTAATTGATTATTAGCGGGAATATATACAACCAATATAGCTAACAACATAAACAAGACTGAAGATACATCATCCTTTTGGCGGATCGAACCAGTCCAAGCCATACCCCACAAAAAAAACACTAAAAAAACAACCAAAGGAACACTGGGAAAACCAACATCACTTGCTATCCAAGGAAATATAGTAGACCACTGATACCTCGCATCCCAACCTAAATCAGAAATTTTTTCAATATATGTCCTATTTTGCACGCTGCCATCAGAAAAGCGAGAATACATGGATTTTAAAAAAGACGAGTGACCTACCCCATAGGTACTATCGAAGTCTTCATTGAGTGAAAGGGATAAGCCATAATAGCCTTGCGACAGATATGCAGAAAACATATCTAGACCAAACTGTACTTTTAAAAAAAACGGATCACTTTCAGCGCTAGGCCTAGAGCAAACCAATCCATCTGCAATGCAAAATGAATCAGTACCGCCCATCCTCGCCTCTTTTCTATCTATGAAGACTACGAGCGCGATCAAAATTAATATGCATAAAAAAAACTTTTTAATAGGCACGCTGCGAACCTTATGTTCGAAATTATTGCTGCGCAATTTCAACATATAGGCAGCAATCAAGAGAGTAAAAACAAGATCACCGGTTTCACGATCAGTACCACGCATAAATGAAAAAATTAAAACAGCGAGCACATGACCTGCAAGAAGTGCTACATCAACACGATTTAAAGCTTTCCATCTAAGGACGGCAAAAGGGATAACACAGAAAACGAAAGGCGCAGTTAGTCCTCGCACAAAGGAAACATATACTCTAATACCTGACTGATCTAACTCCAACGCCTCGAGCATTTGTTTATAAGCAATTCCTTGGGAACCGATAAGACTAAACACCTCCCAAGGCCACTTTCCTGTGTATGCATAAGTAGATGGAGCTACTAGTAAGATACTGAAAACACAACCAAACCTAAAAAAAAGTCGCCATTCAAAACTCTGCTCCAGGGACACAGAAATTTCAGCCCCGAAAACAAAACCTACAAGCATACCCAAGGCACATACTACTAAAAAAAAGACCAACAACCCTGTATTATTTACCGGCCATTCGAAAGAGCCGAACAAAAAAAGCAAAAATGTACTCAGCAAGTAAAAAATCGCGCACAGGACAGGCGCATATTTATGCAGGTTAATCTTCACGAAGCTAGTCAATTGAAAGTCACTCACCGCAAACAATAGCCAACATTTTTCTCACAACCACATTAACATCGAAGTTTTCCTTGAACTCTAACGGAGCGATGATTTTAATTTTTTTTATTCGATCATTATCCTCTATCATTTCAATGATCGCACTCAACATAGATTGTGGATTGCCTGCATCAACACTTACACCCAAACCTTTGCTCTTTATATATTCACCATAGTCTGTACTCTTTTCAACAGAAGCGATGATGGGCAATCCTGCGCGTAAATAGTCTATAGTTTTCGAAGGAAACGTTGGCACGTCAACATTCTGAACAGTACACACCAAAGCAATATCACAGGCACATATTAAATCAAAATACTCGGCACGAGTAACTTGGGGGATATAATGTATATTACTGATACCGCGACTGACCGCTGAAGTTATCAGATGAGTTAACCGCCCTTCACCGATTATCAAAAACGCTACTCCTTTAGCGTTTTTTTGCGCCATCTTGGCAGCAGTTACGACATCCTCAACTCCCCTACCCTCAACTAACTGACCACCAAAAACGACTAACGCACAATCCGGTGGTAACTTGTATTTTTGACGAATAAATTTCCGTTCTTGACGACACACATATTCCCCCCCCCCCCAAATCGGCAATTGTTCAACAACCTGCTTTGATGAAATATTATAATGAGACTTGAGATAACTGATATTTCTTTCAGACATACAAAATATATAATCGAACCTTCTGATCAAATACCCCTCAAGGACCTTAGCCACATTGTAAATTATTGTGCTCGGCATCAAACCTATTTGCCGCTGATGATAGGGAAAAAAATCCCATTGAATAAGTATTTTTTTGACATTTTTGAAAAAACATAAATTCACTATTGAAAAGAACATAGCTAAAGAAGGGGAAAACGAAATAACCAGATCAAATTTTCGATCTCGAACTAGCTGATTGTACTTTTTGACGACCGAAATTGAAGAAAAAGCCCACTTTATTGCGCTTGCAAAACGCCCTCCCCTCCCAATGCCCCAAGACTTAACTACATGAACTTCGACTCCATTCATATCCAAGGATGTATTATTGAATTCACCAGTTGAACTTGACCAATCTAAAAATATAACATCAACCTTGTTACCCTGGAGCACAAGAGCTTCAGCCAACTCATTAGTCAACCACTTACTTGCGCTGCACAATGAATACTTCGTACATAATAAAACTATATTCATTTGACGCCCCTACGGTAGTACATGAAAAAGCTTAAAACCAATAAAAACAATATCAAAGAGTATGAAATCACATGAGCCAATAATGGTGCATTCATTACAGACCGACTGATCAGCACCTCAAAAAACAAATATAACAAAAAACCTTGGCCGAACTCATACAACAATCCAACCTTCACAACACCCCTTGAAACAAACCAAAATGATATGACAGAGCACAATATTCTAAAAAAATCCCCTATCAACTGCGGAACAAACAGTTTAACAGCACCACTAAACTCCGGAGTAAACAGCACTGTGATAATCTGATTTCTTGTGAAGTAGACAAACAATAATCCAACAATAGAGACCGTAGAAATAAACACTGCAAATGACTTCAGCTCTATCACTGAGGTCTTCAAATCATCTCTCGAAAACCGTGGCAATGCATAGTGTATAATCAACACACCTATCAACTGCATATAAACATCTGAAATTTTAATCAATGCCTGCCATATGCCAATGAAACCCCAACCATATAAATCACTAAGCGTATCCCTCATTAGAACCTGTGCCGCAGGAACTGAAATAGCACCTATCAACGTTAACCCCGAGTAGGATAGTAGTGCTTTTGATTTTTTATAATTAAATTTTGGCAAACAGATTTCAAAACTGGGTCTAGATCGTAAATACAATGCAATTATAACAAAACCCATTATAACAGGCATAGTTACAACACCGTATGCTGCCCCATCTATCCCATAATGATTTACTAATAGGGTTAGCACCAATGCACCAATTAACGAGCCAACAATATTCGCATTGCGAAATATTTGACTACAACCTCGACTGCTAGCTTCCGCCAAGATTAAAGTGCCTATTCCCACGGCAAATTGTATGAATGCAAATACGCGGATGGGGGCAGCAAAATTCCCACTTAAAAACCTACTAGAAATATGCTCTGCCCCAAAAAAAACTATACAAAAAACAACACAAGAAAAAAGCACACTTAATGTAATAGCAACCGAAAACCATTCGGATCGATCATGATTGCCTACCTGAGAAGGCGACAGATGCTTAATCAATCCACTCCCCACACCTAAACCCGATGTCATGCATATAACAGCGACCAGTGTCATCAACTGACCTATTAAACCAAACCCCTCTACACCAAGACTCCAAGCTAAGTACTTAACTACAAAAACCCCGAGCAATATCTTAACTAAAGATGAAATTATAATATTATAAATCATCTTAAAATTGACAAGCACTATTGTGAACCTCTATTCAATCGCATAGCAAAGCATTAGGGATGGTCTGAAGTAGTTGTGTATTTCTGGCTGACTTCAGCCCCTGCCGATTTTAAAAGCGGCAAATCGATCAAAAACGCTCAGATCACCCGCTTATTTC
>JBALXF010000102.1:0-8416 GCA_036961085.1 Psychromonas sp. | reverse complement strand
CTCAGTAATTGGCGAGCTGCTAGGTAGTTGTTGAATGTCTCCTTCAATTCTTGTTTGCGGTTCATATTCGATGAAAACATCTGCACGCTCCAATAGTTGCGCTTCAAGTTCTGTTTTACCGGGGCAATCGCCACCAATGGCATTTATATGAACACCTTCGGAGATCATCGCACTGGTTAGAATTGTTGCGTTTTTCTTATCTGCCGTACAGGTCGTAATAATATCAGCACCTTTTACAGCTTCTTGCGCTGAGCGACATTCAATTAGCGTCAAGCCTTTATTCGCCATGTTATCTCGGCATTTCTGGATAGCTTGAGGGTCGATATCGTATAAACGAATAGTGTTAATTCCAAGTACTTTATTAAATGCTGTTATTTGAAATTCAGATTGTGCACCACAACCAATTATGGCCATCGTTGATGCATTTTTAGGTGCCAAATACTTTGCCATCATAGCTGATGTCGCAGCTGTTCTTAATGCAGTAAGAAGGGTCATCTCTGATAACAATAATGGATAGCCTGTTGCTACGTCTGACAATACTCCAAATGCAGTAACCGTCTGAAGACCTGCTTGGGTGTTTTTGGGATGACCGTTTACATACTTAAAGCTAAATTTCTCATCTCCTCCTATTGGCATTAGTTCAATGACCCCATCGTGGGAGTGAGATGCAAAGCGCGGTGATTTATCAAATGACTGCCAACGTAAAAAATCTTGCTCTAGATATTTAACAAGATCAGAAATAAAATTTTCAATGCCTACGTGCTTTAAAAGTTGAATCATATCGCTAACACTGATGAATGAAACATTTGAAGATGCTTGATTTGAAGATGTTTTCATAATGGTAACCCTTTGGTATTTTGACTGTTAATTGACTAATACATATATTATATTGTTCCCCTGTTAACTAATATGGCAATATGTTGTAACTATTTTGCAAATAATTGTCATATTGCTAGGTCGTAAGCTAATAAATGCCAAAGGTGCTATTTATGGAAATTGAAAATAATGTGAAGAAACGCGCTTACCTTTATGATTCAGTCGATAAAGAACTAATCGCTATTTTGCGTATAGATGCACGCGCTTCTATTTCCAAATTAGCAAAATTATTGCATGTGTCTCGAGGTACTGTGCAAAATAGGTTAGATCGATTAATTAGTTCGGGGGCTATTTTAGGATTTACTATTCGAGCTCATGATGAATTAGAAACAGATGTCGTTAGAGCTATTATGCTGATAGAGGTTGTTGGTAAATCGACCACGCAAGTGATTAATAAACTACGCGGTATCCCGCAACTTCATAAACTTCATACTACTAATGGTTCTTGGGATTTAGTTGCGGAAATTAGAACGTCAAATCTATTAGTATTCGATCGAGTACTCCGTGATGTTAGAACTATAGATGGCGTACTTAATAGTGAGACAAGTATATTGTTAAGCTCGGTATAAGGGGCTCGAGGTGCAGTTCTGCTTTTTGCCTAATTTGTATCTTTTCTGTCTCGCTATAAGGCAAAAGCAACTTATCACTTTCGCCCAATTTATCTGCTTTAGCAAAGTGAATAAACTCGACAACTTGCCGTTAAAGGTTGATAAATTTTTATTTGCATAAGAATAAAGTCAGTCATTCAATGTGCTGATATTACTGGTGTGAATGATTTAGTCATTAAACCCATAAAGCTGGTTAGGGTTAGTGACTAACACCTGCTCTACAATTGCATCGTTATTAGCTTGAACCTCCAGTAGATCTAACAGTAATAGATCATTTAGCATTTCATTTTGATTAATTGTCTCACTAGGATGTGGCCAATCTGTTCCCCATAAAACCCGTTCTTTGCGTATTTTGATATAGTGTTTTCAAATTTCCACGGTATCAGAAAACGTTGGCGCACCCACATTTGAGTCATGATAAGCTGCTAAAAGTTTCACCCAACCTTTACTCTGTTTCATCAAATCACAGATGATTTGAAATGCTTTATGTTGCATTCCAACCCCTGCAGCTAGATGACCTCGATGATCAAATACAAGATCACAGGGTAAGTTAATTAATCACTTTTCCATTTCAACGATGCGATCTGCGCACAACTAGAAACAAATATGCCAGCCAAGTGGGTTGATTTTGTGTGCTAGTTTTTCTATCGATTCACTGTTCAAATTGTCACTAGGTGCAACAAAAAAACGAATTCCTCTCACACCTTGTTCATGCATTGCCTCAAGCTCTTCATTAGATAAGCTGTCATCAAAGGTGACAATACCACGTCCATTTTTACCAAGCTGTTTTAATGCATCGAGTGTGCATGAGTTATCCGTGCCATATGCAGAAGGTGTCACGACAACACTACGGGTGAATCCTAATTTTTATTGTAATCGTTGGTAGGTTGTTACTGTTGCAGTGGGGATATTGCTTGTATCAGCCGCCCGATACGGAAACCTGCCTGGCTCGAAGATATGGTGACGGTGATGACAGTCGTAAGCATTTTTAGGGATACTAATACTTGGGTATTCAACGCCTGATGAAAAAGGAATGAGGTTATCTGAGTGCGCTGATTGCTTTTGTTTATTCATTTTTCATCCTAATTTTTTGGGGATATACCAAGGAGTTTAAGGTGATTATTCTTGATGTTAATTTTAGGATACTGGAAGTTTTACAGTGGCTCTATGCATTTCTATTAATTGTCAGAGCAATGACATGAATAGCTCTTTGTTTAGATTTAATCATCAAGCTATTAGCATCAACTATTGTTGATGCCATGATAACAGCGACTCACTGGAACTATATTACATTTAAATGACGTAGCTCTCCTCATTAAGTGCAGTTGAATCTGTTCATAAGTCTTTGCCATACTGGCTGTCACTCAACTTGTTATCAAATTCGGGATCCGGACTCTCTAGATTGGGGATTTCTTCAATTCGTGAAAAACAGCAAAATACTTCCATCAACACGACAACACTCCAATTAAATAACAAGGTAAATATTATGAAAGTAACAATCTCAACATATCTGTTAATGCGTCTAAAAGAACTTAATGTAAATCACATGTTTGGTATCCCAGGTGACTATGTTTTACCCTTTTTTGACGAGCTGATTGACCAAGACCACGGTGTTCAGCATGTACTTACTAGGAATGAACTGAATGGCACATACGCAGCAGATGGATACTCAAGAGAAAACGGATACGGTGCAATGGCGGTTACATTTGGTGTTGGTTCATTAAGCTGCACCAACGCGGTGGCAGGCGCTTATTCAGATGACTCTCCAATGATCGTTGTCTCTGGTGCCCCAACGGTAAAAGTGATTAATACGCCGACAGAAAACTTGCTTCATCATGTCGTCGGGACTGATTTTGATATCAACTTAAAGGTATTTGAAAATATCACTGTAGGTAGTATCCGTATTGAAAAACAGAGCACTGCTGCATTTGAAATTGATAATCTGCTTCGAAAATCAATGCAATCGAAAAAGCCGGTTTATCTAGAGATCCCTTATGATATGCAGACACTGCTTGTTGATGCACCCGATCATCCTTTAGATTTAATGCTGAACCAATCGTCAATGATAAACATGACGACAGCACTTAAAGATGCTTATGAGATCATTGCTAAAAGTAAAACCAGAAGTGTGGTTACTGGTCACTTATTACAGCGTGAGCGTATGATTGAAGAAGGATTAACGCTAGTTGATCGTTTAAATGCGAGTGTTTCTACAACGTTCGTATGTAAGATGGGAGATTTTGATGCGCATCCTAATGCGGTAGGTACATTTTTAGGGGAAACGAGCCAAGATTATACTGTTGATATGATGACTAAAGCAGATGTCGCAATTGGTCTCGGCATGACGTTTAATGAGTTCGATACTGGTGTCTTCACCACTACAATGGGGCAAAATCAGGATGTTATTTGGATCAGACAAAACTATGTTGAAATTAATGGTAAACGCTACGAAGAAGTGTACTTACGTGAGTTCTTACCAAAGTTGAATCAGATTATTTTGGATGTTCCAAAAGGTGAATTAGAAATCGCCGATAAGCGTAAATTTGTTTTTGAACGAAAAGATAAGTTTGTTGCAACAAATGAAGATCTTACGATTGATCGATTATTCGTGCAGTTTGCCAACTACCTGAAGCCGAACGATATGGTTTATGGAGATACAGGCGGCCACATTAATGGTTCTCAAGCAGAATTCCCAGCAGGTACCAAATTCGAGGGGTGTGGAAATTGGGGCTCTCTTGGCGCAGGATTTGGCATCTACGTTGGCGCAAACTTCGCTAACGAGGAAAGATCGGCGCGCTCACTGTGTATTTCTGGTGAAGGTGCATTCACTATGGTGGGGCAAGAATTAGCGACACTTATCGAGCATAAAAAAGATTTAACTTTATTTTTATTAGATAACTCAGGTTATGGTGCGGAGCGCGCTATCAAACCAGGCAAACACCGCTCTTATAATGATATCGCTGTTTGGAAGTATGAAAAACTAGGTGAAGCGTTGGGCGGCACGGAAGGAGTTGATGTGCATAGCTATGTGGTAAAAACCGAAGCAGAAATGCAAAAAGTATTCGACCAACTGGAAACACCGAAAGGCATCAATATTGTTCGAATTATGCTTGACCCAGATGACTCTGCAGAATTTAACATTAAGTTCAGTGAAGCGCTAAAGCACTAAGATATTGATAATTAATTTTCAGGGCGGAACATAGTCACGCTCTGAAAATCTCCCTATGAAGCTATCGTTGCTGATATCTGACATCTCTAAGTCAAAACTAACTATCAAATGCTAAAAAGGTATGCCTTCTTTTTTTAGTGAATCAATAATAAAATCAACCAATTTCTTCTGAGCTAATGGCAATTTTCTGTTGTGATACACTAAAGAGACATCGAGCATTTTAGATACTGAATCAGGAAAAAGAATTTCTAACTCTCTGGCTTCCAAATATTCTTTTACTGCGTATAAAGGGACATATGAAAACCCAGTATCATCTAAAACTGTGGTGATCACCGCCTCCATATCTGACAGCAGAATTTTAGGTTTCGCAGGATATGTTTTGGCATTAATCACTAAATTAGTATTAGGGGTAACAGCAATATAATCCCATTGTTTAAGCTGTTCAGGTGAGGTCAATGGTCGTTGAGAGTTAATATAATTCGGTGTGCTAACCAGTACCATTTTAATTTCGGATATCTTCCTCGCAATAATATCCTTATCAGTGATGTTCCCGACTAATATTGCAATATCAATGCTATCAGGCACGGTTAGTTCTTTTATAAACCCCAGTTGAACTGACATATTGACGTTTTTATATTTACGTAAAAATTTATTGATTGGATTATGAAAATAATTTGTATACAAACTGGTTGGGATTGCCAGTGATATATTCCCAAAGACCAGCTCATTTTCTTCTTCTAACGACGTTGTTTTGAATAGAAGTTGCTCGAAAACAGGTTGTAAAGAATCATAATATCTTTGACCAACATTGGTAGGTTTTAGCGTGTGGTTTCCTCGTATCATCAGATTCAAAGATAAGTTTTCTTCTAGTTGCCCTAATCGTCTGCTAATAGTCGAGATAGGAAGTCCTGTGACCTCATGTGTTTTTTTAACACTGCCATGTTCTACAATTAAGCAAAATAAATACAAATCATCTAGGTGTGTTTTCACAAAACTCCTTAACTAAGAATTCCTATAATGATTTTTAGTTTAGAGCAGTTACCATAAGCAATCTAGTATTTTGATTTAATCTAACAACCGTTAAACCAATACTTTAAAGGCTACCGTTATTAAACCAATTATGAGGCTACGGAGAATATAAATATCTACTTAACATTCTATTTTTCGACAACTTATTGATCAGTATTTTTGTTTAATCGTTTTAAAGCCAATGGCATAACAATATAAGAAATAATTGGTACAATAATAGCCAGAGCGACGCACACTTGAATCAATTTGTTAGCCGGTAAAATGGCGTTAATCCATTGTGGAATAAAATATACTAAAGGTACCAATGCAAAATAAGTAATAATTGCGATTACATGTTTATTTGGTGATGTCATTTTCAAACTCCTCAAAGAAATTGTCACGCTGAACTCAATGGTTAAAATTGCCTAAAGCATCAAACATACATTTACACGGCTATTCGCTTATCACTATAATTTCAACATCGCTAGTCGCAGAAATTTCTGTTTTGTAACCGCGAATTAAATCACCATCTTCAGCACTAAAAGTATTATTGTTATCAGAAAAGTCAGCGTTACCTTTACAGACATATGCTAAAGTTTCATCATTAAATTTAATGCTTTCACCTGACAGTAAACGTACGATATCGATAGTTGTTTTACTATTAAAAGTTTTACTTTGATTTTTTTTGCCACCATAAATACGTGTGACACCTTTGGTTTTTAGCGTGTAATGTTTATATGCAGCTGGTTGACCTGATTCATCTGGCAAAACCCATAACTGCAGCATCCGATTTTTTGTACTGTCAGGATTGATTTCGTTATGCGAGAACCCTTCACCACCTGCTCGTTGTACCTGGGCTTCACCAGCATTTATATTTTGACCATGCTTTAATGAACCTTCATGATGTACACGACCTTCCAACATGATTGAAATGACATCAATCTCTTTGTGAGGATGCATATGTGATTCGCCTCGCGGCTTATATATTGCATCTGCGAGATAAACAAAGTTACCGATGCCATCAAAAGTATTTGCTGCTTTGCTGCGGCCAAAAACACGGCGGTCCATTAGTAAGCGATGTTCCGTTATCCCCGCAAAACCACCTAAAGGTAATGATTTTCTACTTAGTATTTGCATCTTTTGCTCCCTTTTTAAGTTTTTGTAATTTGTTTCGATGCAGTAATAATAAGCGCAGATTATTGTTTTATAAATAACCATCTGTTGATATTATAATTCCATATACAACAACAATGGGCGGCTAATGACATGGAACATGATTTAAATGACATGATGGTTTTTTTAGCAGTTGTTGAAGCAGGTAGTTTTACCCTTGCTGCTGACAGGTTAGGTATTCCAAAAGCGAATGTCAGCAGAAAGGTGTCACGTTTGGAGCAACAATTAAGTGTTACTTTATTGGAACGCTCTACTCGTTCACAACATTTAACAGAAGCTGGAAAACGCTACCTATTACATTGTAAACGTGTCCATGAAGAATTAGATTTAGCGACAGCATCTGTTTCAGAATTACTGCATACCTATAAGGGGGAATTAAAGATAGGTGCCTCCATTGCCACAGGACAAATAATTTTAAAATCTGCACTGGCAAAGTTTATGAAGCAGTATCCAGAACTGAATGTGCAGCTAAATTTAGTCAATCGACGAGTTGATTTTATCGAAGAAGGTTTTGATGTAGTGATCCGTATTGGACAACTGAATGACTCAACACTTATCGCTAAAAAACTCGGAACTATTACCCGGAGCTTATTTGCTAGCCCGACTTATCTGGCTCAAAATGGTAAACCCCAAACAGTAGAACAATTAGTAGAACATCAATTACTTATTATGAACCCAATCAACAATGATCCTAAATTGAGTTTAGTCTCAGCTCAGGGGGAAGGCTTTACGATTAATTGCACACCTAGATTATTAGTTGATGACTTTATGATTTTAAAACAATTGCTTATTGACGATTTAGGTATTGCTGTACTACCGGAATATATGTGTCTCGAAGAAGTTTCGAGAGGAAAATTAATTAAAGTGCTGCCGCAATGGGGGGCAGTAGAGGTTGACGTTTATGCACTTTATCCTCGCCATCGAGCTAAGATTCCAAAGGTTAAAGCGTTCCTTAGCTTTGTCGTTGAACTCTATGGTAAAGCGTTAAGAATAAAATAATTTCAACACTATGAGCATAAGCTGGTTGTAGTGTAATTCCTTTAACACCTGAGTTCGGTCACGTAGCAAATTTAAGAGATTGAGTATATGTTGAGAACCCATTATTTTATTTTTACACATTTAAACGAATGCTTAGTGGAACATCTTCAAACGTGGTGGTTGCTCTGCTGTCGCCGGTATTGTGATGCCTTTGCTAAAAGCGAGTCTTGATTACAACATTTCATTTCCCCTAACTTTCAGCCGTTTTTTTGCGAACTTACTGACTAAAAAGGTTAAAACCTCCACATATATTCTACAGAAGCAAATGAATGAAAGTTTTCAACATCTTGTTCATAATTTTTAGTATTTAAAGCAAAACTTAATGCGAGGCCCCACGATGCTTGATAGTAAACGAAGCCTGTAGCGAGCGTTGATTGTAGGTGTTGAACTTCCACATTGTATAAGTGTTTAGGTCTAGCCCCTTCAATCGTGTAGTCATTATGTCTATATCTTCCTTCGAAGGCTAGGTAACCAAAATATCCCTGTTCACTTGTAGAGAAGGCATTAGGATCTATTATTTTCCCCGGTTGTAAACTAACGGTGC
>JBALXF010000101.1:6769-8417 GCA_036961085.1 Psychromonas sp. | reverse complement strand
GAGCTAAACTGTCTTGGGACTAGACCACACCATGCTGATAATTGTCTGCCATTCGAGAATTGCTTTCCTGAACCAACTTGACTTAAAAATGCAGCGGTTACAATTGGACCAAATCCAGGAATAGCTAATAAGGCTTGATAGCGTGGTTGTTGTTTGCAAAGAGCTTCAAGGTCTTGGCTTAACGACTTTATTTCAGCAGTAAGTGTATTAATTTCAGTCAGTAAATCATGAAGCATTCGTCTCATCACGAGAGATAACTCATTATCAGGATCTTCTAAAGCGATAGGTACTTGTTCTCTTAAGCATTTAAAGCTCTTAGCGATGATCACGCCATACTCACCGGCTAACCCTTTCAATTGATTTGCAGCAGCCAGTCGTTGCTCTACTCTTCGCTACCTAATGCACCTTACTGATTTAATATCTTGAAGTTCAATGGTTTTAGTTGGAACACCATGAACATCTGGTCTAAATGCAGCTTCACATATAGCACGAGCATCATTAGCATCATTAGCATCATTTTTTTGATGACCTACAAATGGTTTCACATGTTGAGGAGGAATGAGTTTTGTTTCGAAGCCCATTTTAGCGAAGGTACGAGCCCAGTAGTTTGAACTACCACATGCTTCCATTGCGATTAATGTAGCTTCAGGGAATTGACGAACGACATCTAGAAGACGTGCTCTAGTTACTTTTTTATTGGAATGTATTTTTTTTCGTCAGTAAGAACGCAGACCTGAAAATAATGTTTTGCTAAATCAATACCAACCACTTTAATATTCATGCGATGCTCCTTTGATTAAACTGCCTAATCTAATTATGGCAAAGGTGACGCCAATGGCCATTGGGGAGAGGCGTCCATCACATCACATAGCGCCCTAGAAGAAATTAAATATTTGGCTCTTAATCAGCGATAAAACGAATGTATTACTATTGCCAACTATATTATCCCAATTAAATTTATTGCTAAAAAGCTCGATAAGATAAGTGTCACTATTGCAGGAATAGCATCTTTCCAAGTATCAAAACGTAAATGAAAGAAGATTGCGCCTACCGAAGTACCTGCTATAACCAGTGCGCCCAATAGTGTCCACGGGCTCCATAATAAAATCACTCCACTGAGTTCAATTAATCCAATCAAAAACATGATTTGGCGGTTCAGGCCGTAGCTAATAAAAAACGTTAGCTGAATGTCAAAGATGGCTTTTTGCCAAGCTAATATTTTAATTGAGCTGGCAAAAACAAAAAATATGCTGAGTAGAATAGAGAGTGTAAAGAGTGTTGTTTGCATAATATGCCCTTATTCTTGTTTGCTAGGTTTAAAAGTTGAATTAAGTGTACTGCTTACTTATCATTAGTGATAATGATTAATGGTGATAATTAATATGAATGAAACTAATATTGTAAAGGTCGATTTAAATCTACTCAAAGCATTAAACGCACTATTAAAAGAGCGCCATGTCGGGCGGGCAGCAGAGTCTGTACACGTTTCTCAATCAGCCATGAGCCATAGCTTGGCTAAGTTGAGAGTCTTATTTTCTGACCCTCTGTTTATTCGTCACGCTAAAGGGCTTACCCCCACGCCTTTTTCTGAAAAATTGCTGCTGAATGTGCCTAAATTAATGGATAATATCCAATGCTTGTTTACACC
>JBALXF010000101.1:0-6759 GCA_036961085.1 Psychromonas sp. | reverse complement strand
CAACTTGATTTAGCGACTGTAAAACAAACCTTTGTGATTCAAACACATGATTTTGTGGTGGCTAATTATCTAGGTACCGTGCTGAATAGTATCCGCGAAAAAGCACCTAATTTGTTATTCGATATTCAACTATTAGACAAGCAAAGTAATCAGCGTTTAGAGAGTGGTCAAGTTGATCTACTGATTGGTGCCGGTTTAACCGCAAAAGATAACTTTCATCAACAGCCCTTAATTGATGAGCCAATAATGTGTCTATTTGAGAAAACACATCCAGTGATAAACAGTTGGAATGATAAAAACATATTTAGTTATGCGCATTTGAAGATGGCATTGCTGGAGGGGGTGAATGACCCGATCAGCCAATACGCTTTATCGCAACAACTAACCCGAAAAATAGGCTTACAGGTAGAATCGTTAAACCTGCAACTATCGTTATTAGTGGGCAGTGAGATGTTAGCGTTTTTACCGCAATCAATGTGTGAACAGGGTAAGCAACAGTACGGTTTACAGTTTCAGGCACCACCATTTTCATTGCCGACGATTCATATTCGCAGTGTCTGGAATCCACGCCTGCACAATGATGCTTTACATCAATGGGTAAGACAGCAAATTAAAACCAGTTTTAGTTTATAAAATAACTTCTTCAAAAAGGTGGTTACTTCGCTGGAAAACGCGGGTATGGCCAATTAGTGGCTGCATTAATCATTCATTTTTACGGTACTGTTTTGGTGTCATGCCTTCCATTTTTTTAAAGAAGCGGGTGAAATGGTTGGGGTAAGGGTAACCAACAGCGAATGCGACTTCTGTAATCGAATAATGGGGGTTTTGTAAATATTGTTTGGCGAGTGAAATAATCAGTACGTCTAATAACCCAGTGTAAGTGTACCCCTCTTCGCGTAAACGGCGCATCAAGGTTCTGCTACTCACGCCACATAATTGTGCTGAAAACTCAATGTTGGGTCTGCCATTAGAGAGATATAAAGGTAAAACGTAATACAAGGCACCCGCAATAGTGCGTAATTTTTTACTATTTTGTTCATTACTTAAAGTGATTAAAGGGGCTATATTTGTCGTCATTAAGGTTGATAAATCTGCTTCACTGAGCTCTATCGCGGTATATTGCTGCTCTGTGTAAATAGTTAACTGTTTATTTTGTGAAAGTTGTTGGCAGAGTTTAAATTTTTCCGATTGTAATAATATGCTCTGGCAGCGATGATTTATTTTGCACAATGCAGAGACAAGGGCCTCCAAAAGAGCAATCAAATAAAGCTCCATAACAGGCATTGCTTTTTCATTGATAAACAGTGTCTCACGACATAAAAATTGTCGATTAAACAGTGTCTTAATAAAAAAGTTACTCTGTGGTGAACTACGAAAGTTATAGTCAAAAAATAATTGTAGAGCTTGCTGTAAGGTGATGTCGTTATTAATAGGTAGTTGTTGAATCAATTGTAAAACATTTTTTTGTGCGCTGATTTGAACGATCTTTATCAGCGTTGCGTTATCAACGCGCTGTTCTAATAATTGAAAGAAAGCCACCACTCTACTGGTTAACAGATAACTATCTTCCCCAAAATCAAATAACTGATCAGGCACTTGTGCACTCTCTAATAAGTCATAAACATCACCATGCATGGCTTTGATGGTTTCCAATATAGTGAGGAACTGTTTATTTTCAATCAATGAAAGGTAAGGGGATGGTTGCATTATCATTAAACCTTGCTTGGGTGAGCTGAAATGGTCTTTTTTAAAGTGTAAGGCAAGTTAATATTCTTATCAACAAAATGAATAATTATCTGAGGAAGAGAATATGAACTTTAATAAAACACTGATTGCACTGACTTGTACGTTGGCTTTATCTGTTAGCGCGCATGATATTGGCCATGAACATGAACATGTTGAAGGGGGCTGGAACGCTAAAGCAGGGTTTGTATCAGATACAGATTATAAAGCGAATTTATTTAACCCGCGTGGTAAAGATAAAGCAACACTGGTTAAACGTGCTATTTGGTTAGCTGAGCAATACGATTTACAAAGAACGCCTGCACAAGAAAAGCGTGCGTTACAAGCGCGTGAAAAATATCAAGACGCAATTGCGATTAACTCAATTCTACCTGCGTCGGTTGGTATTGTCGGCAATACCCATGAAAGTTTTACTAAAGCGGTAAAACGTAATCAAGATGCTGGCCTGACATTAGCATCTGCAACCTTATTTGCTTTCCCTGGCTCATCGGGTGAGCAAAGTGTTTATCAGGTTGCTAAGGCATCAGATAAAGTGGTCGCTGAGCAGGAAATGGTAAAGGTTGATTCAACGGCTGATATTCGAGATGCTAAAAAAGCAGGTAATATGGCGGTGATGTACAATACCCAAGGTGCTGACTTTGTTGTTGATGATACTAAAGCGCATGCACAAAAATCTTACCAGCATGGCATTCGTACCATGAACTTTACTTACAACAATAATAACGCCTTAGCGGGTGGTGGCTCTAAGCAAGATATGGGGTTAACTGAGTTGGGTGAACAGTGGGTTGTTGATGCGCAAAATGCGGGAATCGTGATTGATGTGTCTCACTCTTCTAATCAAGCTGCGATTGACGCCGCTAAAGTGGCTAAAAAACCAATTATTGCTTCTCACTCAAACTCACAAGTTGTTTGGGATGTATCACGGAATATGTCTGACGAAGCAATCTTAGCGGTTGCCTCAACAGGTGGCATCGTATGTCCAACGGGTGTTGGTATGTTCTTAAATAAAGAAGCTGATGCGTCACCCGAGCGCTACATTGAACATGTGATCTATATCTCTGAATTGATTGGTAAAGACAAAGTCTGCTTTTCAACGGATTACGTGCATAACATTGAAGATTTTTACAAACGCGATGTGGCTAATACCGACGTTTACCCACCAGAGCTAGGGTTTAGTGCGCCAATCAGCAACATTGCCGCTGAACATATCTGGGATGTCGCTGCTTTATTAGAAGATAAACATGGCTGGACAGGAAAAGAAGTTCGCGGATTTTTAGGTGAAAACTTAATGCGTGTTTATCAAGCCAACTGGTAACCAACAGCAATCACCATCTACGACTCTTTGGTATAGGAAATGTACATCAACTTACTACTGTTGGGCATTTTTATGGATGAAAATTATTATGGATAGTGAATCCACTTAAATTATTAAGTGGGTTTGCATTAAATGGTAAGTCTTAAGTGCAGTGACCTATATCATGCACCTAGATTAATTAATGCTCCTAACGAGGTGACCATGAAAAAATTATCCATCATTGCACTATCAACATTATTGGCTTTTCCAGCTTTCGCTGAAACAGAAAAAGACCCAAAATTGGTCGCACCTGTTTAACTACAATGGCAAAATCAAACAAGCCTGATGCTGATGCTATCGCAAAAGAATTAAGTAATCCTGCAACCAGTCTTTCAAGCCTCAATTTCAATTTTGAAACTTATACGGGTGAAGAAGGTTTCATGAAGCAAAAAATCAACTTTCAGCCTTCTTTCCCAATAAAATTAGACGAGGGTGCTGTTTTTGCAATACGCCCGTTAGTGGGCATGACTATTACAGATAAAGGTGATGAAAAAGAAACTTCTTTCGATAATATCAGTACAGATATTATGTATGGTCAGACTTTCAAAAGTGGGACTATCTTATTAGGTGGTGTGTACTTTAGTGCGCCAACATCAACAGCTGATGGTGCACAGGATAATTGGGTCGGTGGCCCTGAAGCGCTTATTGCACAAATATTCCCTTGGGGCGTGGCAGGTACGTTTGTTTCTCATGCAACTGACTTTAATTCGCCAGACAGCAAAGAATTTGAAACTGACTTGACGAATATTCAGTATATTTATAGCGTAGGTTTAGGTGGCGGTTACACGTTATCTGCATCACCAACGATTGTTTATAACTTGAATTATGAAGATCAAAAAACATACGCATCAGGTCATAATTTAGAGAGTGAGTGGAGCATACCGGTAGGTATTGGTATCTCTAAAACCACTATCATTGGTAATATGCCATTAAAAATAAGTGCAGAAGTGAATTATTATGTTGAAAAACAACGTGAGTCAGATGCTGATTTTTTATTGAAATTTAAAATTACACCGGTTGTGAAGAATCCACTACAAAGTTTCTTTAACTAACATGCTTATGCACTTGACTCCGGTTGTAAAATTTTGCTGTCTTTTTTGAGGCAATAACGATTGTTAAAGCAAATTATTTGGCGTTTAGCCATGTAAAATCACTATAAATAGGTGTTAGAGCCCACTTTTCGCCTAACCTGAGTCAAGTACATAGTCATGTTAACTAATTATTTATCCTCACTTTTAAAAGCCTGCTTAAGCAATGAAGCAGGCTTTTTTGGGCTTATATATTTTAACGGAAATTATCAGACTTCTACACGCCAATATAATTTTATAGTAGACCTACCTCTTAACCTCGTTAATGCGAGTGCTTAAATCAGCGTTGTAACGTATAAGTTGGGAATATTTAATTGTTAATTTAGGAGTGATTTTCACTGATTCGTGATTTGTAATCACCTGTTCTACCCAAGTGTTGTTAAATATTCATTACGAGTAAAAATAAATAGTTTGATACCTATCAAGGTAAACCGGTATCAAACTATTTATGTACCCAATCACATCTACGAAGAATACAGGTGTTCATTTTGTTCAATAATGCTTGTTTGGTCTAGTAACATAAGACTACTTATTTTTTGATAAGTAGTCTTATGTGAAAGGTTCTGTTTTTGATACGGGGGTGCCGCGCTCTATGACTTTGTATTGATCTATATTGTTTTACTTAACGCGTTATATTTAATCTTCAGCTAGCTGTTTTTGATATAACCGTGGTGATACCCCTGTTAAGCGTTTGATTGCCCTCGAAAAGTGTGCAATAGAGGAGTAGCCCAAATACACACTAATTTCAGTCAGACTGTACTTTGTATGTACCATCATCCACTTGGCATTGTTTAATATCACTTGGCTCTTTAACTGCTTAAAGGTGGAACCGTGAGATTCTATTTTGTATTGTAGGGTACGTACACTCACACCTAAATTGGTGGCTAATTGGTTAATGTTAAAACTTTCCTCCCCGACGTAAGCTTCCATCGATAATAACAATGAGTCAATGAAGTTGAGCGGTGGCGTATTTAATGGCTGTTTGGCAAAGCTGCTTTTATTGATATTAATGGGTTGATCAAGTAGGTCGATAGGCAAGCAGATAGCAGTGACGTTTTGACCGCGTAATAAGACGCAGCCGTGCTGTTTAACGAAGGCATTTAATAATGAGTCTTGATCGCTGGTATGTATTTTTACTTTATTAGGGTGCCACGGTTTAGCTAATAATAGTGAGATGAAGTAGGTGAAATAATACAAAGAGAATAGGTCTGAAGATAGTTCATTATTAACGCTGTGCAATATACGTTGGCGTGTTAACCAGACTTCACCATTTTCTATGTGTAATGCTAACTGTGCCGACGGTGTTTCGATGTTGGATAGGCTAATTAACTGTTTAATGGCTTGGTTGATTGTTTGGGGGGCTTGCTTGAACTGCGCAAAATTCATTGGCAGTAATTTCTCTTTAATTAACAGCTCAAAAAAATGCTCCTGTTGAAATTCATTTAGCTCATCTAATATTTGATTCAAAAACAGCACAATCGGTTTACTAGGAAAATAACCGTGATCTATTTCAAACACATGATAAGGAATAGCAAATTTATCTAGATCGGTAGAAGGCTTTCCACTGATGACTAAGTAAACCTCTATGACAGGTTTCACCACATCTACATTAATTAATGGCAGCATGTTTATTTTCCTATTACCTTTAGAGAGTCACCAATAATTGCATCAAGTGGTAAGTTCGTCAAGATAAAGGGGATAAACCGCCCACATAAATGTTGACGACCTTAAATCCAGACTGCACTTAATGGTAAGTTTTAAGAGGGGAAAAGCGTAACCTTGATAACAGTTGAGCAGAGAGATGAAATAACAAACTCTGCACTCAGATATTATTTTCCTTAAAAGGTAATTAAAATGAAAAAATTATTATTAGCAACTGCAATCAGCGCAATTTCATGTGGTGCATTTGCAACATCGTTTGAGTTAAGTGAAGATATTAACGCAGTGATGTGGAATTCAATTGGTAAAACTGATCAACAAATTACAGAACGTATTGCCATTTTAGAAAAAGCGGCTAATCCACGCACACAAGCAGAACGTGATGCGGATGCGCCAACCATTAAACGCTACTCAGATACGATTGTGGTTGATTCATTGCACGTGGGAGCGGTTGGTTTCCCGGCTGGTTTTGATGATGAGCGTTTCGGATTATCACTGCATGACTCGCATTTAAAAGGTTTTACGTTACTTTCGGGGACTATTTCAAACGGTGATGCCAACATTGGTGTGCCCCCATTAGAAGCGGCCGCAGATACTAATGCCTTTCTTAACAAAAAAGACGATGGTTATGTTCCAATCTCGACGGTTGCAGATGTACATGATGCGCATAAACATGGAAAAACAGGCGTTGCATTAAACGTACAAGGTTCAGATGCTATCCGTATTGAACACATGATCGATGATGTTTATGAGGCTTATAAAGCGGGTATTCGTACCTCAAATATTGCTTATAATGTTGATAATCAATATGGCCGTGGTGGTAATTCAAATGTTGATTTAACGCTGAAAGGCTTAACACCAGCGGGTGAAAAACTAGTGACGGAATATAATCGCGTAGGCATGGTAGTTGATTGT
>JBALXF010000100.1:0-8449 GCA_036961085.1 Psychromonas sp. | reverse complement strand
GCGGTAATCGTGAATTTTTAGTAGCGATATTGTTAAGTGGCGTATTTGCTTGGGTTGCTATCGTGTTCTCTTATTTATTAGAAATTCCGCTGCATTTTAGAGCCTACGAAGCCAATATTTGGTTTTTAGCTGGTGGTTTTCTTTTCGGTTTAGGTACGGCAGTTAATCAAGGTTGCGGTGTTTCAACATTAAACCGCTTATCAAGCGGTGAAAGTAAAATGGTGGCTACATTAGTAGGGTGGTTTTTGGGCTGGATGATCCTCACTAATTGGCATCCTCAGATTGTATTAATAGAAAAGCCGATACCTGAAACTGTCATCTATGGTGGATTAATCAGTATCTCTGTTGTGCTAAGTGTATGGGTTTATAGAGGTAATAAAATAAGAAGAAAACTTTGGTTGAGCGTAATGGGCATAGGAACACTTGCCGGATTTCTTTTTCTATTTGAACCACAATGGACACCGAGTGGTTTATTGAAGAATTTAAATGATGCTATTTTCTTTGATAGTGATTGGCCCTCTATAGAGCGTTATTTACTTTTTTTAGGTTTAATTCTCGGAATGTTTATTTCAGCTTGGCGTAGAGGAAAATTTGTTTTGCGTAAGTCCAATCCTAAAGATTGGTTGCTGCACCTTAGTGCTGGAACATTAATGGGGATTGGTGCATCGATTGCTTTGGGGGGCAATGATACTCAACTGTTATTAGCGTTACCTACGTTTTCACCTGCGGGGCTTATCGCTGTTTTAGGTATGTTAATCGGAATATGGCTTGGTTTATTGCTAAAGAAGCTTTTTTATTTTAAAAATTAAGGGGCACATAAACCACTAAATAAACACTATTGAGCACTCGCCGATTGCAATCATCTACATGATTCTTAACTTTAAACGCTATTTTAAAATATCCGCAATATTAGGTATTAGCCCAGATATAAAATATCTCCATTTTCTAAGCTTAAAAATTGATTTAAAGCCTGTAAAACTGACTTATTTTTGCGTTTTTAGCGGTAGCATACATACTCATATTAAGCGCCACGTTGTACCTTAACTTTTCGGACGTAATATTCTTTAAAACTATGTAGTAGTGGATGTTTTTTATCAATTTTCTTATTTTATTTAGGTGCAACTAATCTGACATTTCACTGTGCTTTTTACTGAGTGAATTGCCTCGTCACTAGGAGAGATAAAATGGAAAAATATGTTTATTCATTTGCACAGGGTCACGCAGATGGTGATAGCTCACAGGCTATGCTACTTGGTGGTAAGGGGGCTAACTTAGCGGAAATGAGCGCGATTGGTTTACCTGTACCACCGGGGTTTACTCTGACGACGGAAGTCTGCAAAGCCTTCCATGATAATGACAGTAACTATCCAGTGCAGATGAAAGAGCAACTTAATAGCGCGTTGCAAACCTTAGAAAAACAAGTAGGAAAAATATTTGGTGATCCAAATAACCCACTATTATTGTCGATCCGTTCCGGTGCGCCGAGTTCGATGCCGGGCATGATGGATACCGTACTTAACCTCGGGCTGAATGATCAAACTGTTGCCGCTATTATTAAGCAGAGCCAAGATCCTTGTTTTGCTTTTGATTCATATCGACGTTTTATCCAGATGTATGCCAATGTTGTGATGGGCGTGGATGGCGAGGTTTTTGAGCGTTTGTTACAGGCAAAAAAACGACAACGCGGCGTCGAATATGATAACCAACTCACAGCTGATGAGTTGCAACAACTGGTGGGGGAATTTAAAGCGAGTTACCAACAACAAGTGCACAGTGCTTTTCCAGATGATCCGCAACAACAACTGTGGGAGGCTATTGCCGCAGTATTTGGTTCTTGGATGAACCCTCGCGCAGTCACTTATCGTCAGCTTAATGATATTCCATCACATTGGGGAACGGCGGTTAATGTACAGGCTATGGTGTTTGGCAATATGGGCGATGATTGTGCTACGGGAGTCGCCTTTACCCGCGATCCCTCTACGGGAGAAAATTACTTCTATGGAGAATATCTTGTTAATGCACAGGGGGAAGACGTAGTCGCCGGCATCCGTACCCCACAACCCCTGAATAAAAACAAATATAAAGAGGGAGATCTCCCCGCAATGGAAGATGTGTTTCCTGAATGCTATCAGCAGTTAGTGGATATTCGTCAAACCTTAGAAAGGCATTTTAAAGACATACAAGATATTGAATTTACCATACAAGCTGGCAAGCTTTATATGTTACAAACACGCACTGGTAAACGCACAGCTCATGCCGCAATTCGCATCGCTGTAGAGATGGTTAAAGAGGGAATGCTAACCGAGCAACAAGCCCTGTTACGGGTAAAACCTGAGCAGCTAGAGCAGTTATTACACCCCTCTTTGGATCCCAATGCAGAAAAAAATATTATCGCCAATGGCTTGCCTGCTTCGCCGGGTGCCTGTAGTGGTATGGTGGTTTTTAATGCCGATGAGGCGGAGCAACAAGCGAAGCTAAAACAGCAGGTTATCTTGGTTAGAGTTGAAACCAGTCCAGATGATATCCATGGTATGAATGCAGCTCAAGGGATCCTTACTGCGCGGGGAGGCATGACCTCACATGCTGCTGTTGTCGCACGTGGTATGGGGAAATGCTGTGTCGCTGGTTGTAGTGATTTAAAAATAGATTATGAAAAACAGTTATTCACTACTAAGTCGGGTTTTACCATTAAACGTGGTGATCTGATCACGCTCGATGGCAGTCTCGGTGAAGTGATTCTCGGTGATGTTGCAAAAATACAGGGAGTGCTTAGTGACGATTTTAAGACCTTAATGAATTGGGCAGATAAATATCGTCGCCTAGGAATTCGCTGTAATGCTGATACTCCCAATGATGCCAAATTGGCCAGAGAATTTGGGGCAGAGGGGATTGGTCTATGCCGTACTGAGCATATGTTTTTTGATGTCGATCGGATTCAAGCGGTACGTGAAATGATTGTTTCGGCTGATTTACAAGATAGGGAAAAGGCATTAGCTAAGATCATGCCAATGCAAAAAGCTGACTTTATTGGTTTGTTTCGTGAGATGAAAGGGAGACCTGTCACGATCCGTTTATTAGATCCGCCATTACACGAATTTTTACCACAGAAAGACGATGATATTGCCGATCTTGCGGCGCTGGCCGGTATTCGCTTCTCTCAAGTAAAAGAACATGTGCAAGCGTTACGAGAGTTTAACCCAATGCTTGGCCATCGTGGCTGTCGGCTTGGTATCACCTATCCGGAAATCTACGATATGCAGGTGAGAGCGATTATGGAAGCGGCCTGTGAATTGGTGAAAAATGAACATTTTAGCATTGTTCCCGAGATCATGATTCCACTGGTTGCCGATGTCAATGAGCTAACTGTGTTGCGTAAAAATGCTCAGCAAGTTGCTGAACAAGTTCTGGCCAGTTATGCAATTCAGGTCGATTATCATATTGGCACTATGATTGAGCTGCCGCGTGCCGCGCTATTGGCAGATAAAATAGCGGAACAAGCTGATTTTTTCTCTTTTGGTACCAATGACCTAACGCAAACTACCTATGGTTTATCGCGTGATGATGCGAGTAGCTTTCTCCCTGAATATATTGATAAAAAGGTTTTTTTAAGTAACCCATTTGTCAAACTAGATCGTGATGGTGTTGGTCAACTGATAAAAATAGGCACAGAGAAAGGGCGCTCAACCCATGCTGATTTAACTGTTGGAATATGTGGTGAGCATGGTGGAGAACCCTCAAGCGTGGAATTTTGTCATCAGATAGGTTTAGATTATGTTTCCTGTTCGCCTTATCGCGTGCCGATTGCTCGTCTAGCTGCCGCGCATGCAGCTTTGCAGGATAAATGATGCGCTAGTACTGGTGGAAAATGCGCAGCAGGGTAGTGTTGCGCGTTTTTCTTCAGTGTACTCATGGCTGAGATAGGTTGATATGCAGATGAATACTCAAGAACAGGGACTCAGCTCCACTGAAGCCAAAGAGCGCTTGCTACAATACGGTGAAAACTGTCTGCCTTCTAGCCAACCGATTGGCCTTGTTGCTATCTTTTTCAAACAGTTTCTTAGCCCCTTTATTTATATTTTATTAGTTGCCTCGATAGTTTCATTTTTGGTTAAGCAAATCCCCAGCGCCATATTTATAATTGCGGTGCTATTCATCAATGCCATCATAGGCACCATTCAAGAATATTCGGCTCAAAAATCAGCCAGTGCATTAAAAAAAATGGTTAAGGGCAGTGCCCACGTTATTAGAGATGGAGTAGTACAAACCATTGACTCTAAAGAAGTTGTTTTGGGAGATCTGTTATTACTGTTCTCCGGAGATAAGGTGCCCGCTGATCTAGAGTTGATATCATCACAAAATCTAGCGGTAGATGAATCTATGCTAACCGGGGAGTCTTTAGCCGTCGCAAAAAGTTGCCAGAAAAAAGTAGCACAAGATGCGCCTATCAGTGAGCAATTTAATCGTTGTTTTGCCGGCAGTATCGTGACCCATGGTCGAGCACAAGGTGTCGTGATCAAGACAGGTATTAATACAGAAATAGGAAATATTGCGACGCATGTTTCTGCCGATAGAATTTCTGAACCGCCCCTTTTAATTAGAATGAGACTTTTTACCTATAAAGTCGCTTTTGCGATTACTCTTTCGATCATTGCATTGGTTGCTTTGATGCTCTTTATGGGAGGCTACCAAGTTGAAAAAATGGTAATGATGGCCATTGGGCTAGCAGTGTCTACCATTCCTGAAGGTTTACCCGCCGCACTCACCGTTGCCTTAGCGATCGGTATGCGGCGTATGGTTAAGCATAATGTGATCATTCGAAAATTAGTCGCGGTTGAAGCATTGGGCTCTTGTACTTTCATCTGTTCGGATAAAACGGGGACGTTAACGGTTAATGAATTAACGGTGCAGAGGGTAGTTCTTCCTGAAGGTAACGTCTATAAGGTGACGGGTGAGGGCGTCTCTGGAGGGAAAATTGAAGGCGAAAATATTATTCAACTGAGAGAGCTTTGTATTACCGGTGTATTAGCCAATGAAAGCCATTTAGATTATTCAGGTGGTGAATGGGCATCAGATGGGGATATTGTTGACATTGCATTTTTAGTGCTTGCAAAAAAATTGGGTTTGTCTGTTTCGGATATCCGCAAACAACAAACACAGCTAGAGATTATCCCCTATGAGTCTGAAAAAGCATTCAGTGGCAGTATCAATCTAGATCAAGACCAAGCTTGCCTTTATGTTAAAGGTAGTCCGGAAAAAATGCTAGCGCTATCAACCTATATGCACTCGCCTTCAGGTCCAGTAGCCATTGACCATCAAAAAATACAAATGCAATTCGAACAGTTAGCGAAACAAGGATTCCGCATTATCGCATTGGCAAGGCGTGAACTCCCAAATCAGGGTAATGCACTTGAGCATCTACAAGATATGACCTATTTGGGTATGGTCGCGATGATTGATCCGGTTCGCAGTGAAGCTAAAGATGCCATACAAAGGTGTCGTTCTGGGGGGATTGAAGTGGCAATGATCACCGGAGACCACCCGGCAACGGCATTAGCGATTGCTAGCGAATTAGGATTGGCTGATTCACAAAGTCAGGTTGTTACTGGCGCAATGATAAAGGCGGCCAATGAAATTGGTAGCAAAGCATTGTCAGATTTGATTCGACCGGTGAGAGTTTTTGCACGCATTGAACCTACGCAAAAAGAGATGATTGTTGATAGTTTTATGAAACAGGGACACTTTGTTGCTGTGACCGGAGATGGTGTTAATGATGCACCGGCAATGCGCAGAGCCAACGCCGGCATTGCGATGGGGAAAAAGGGGACGGATCTGGCGAAGGAAGTCGCGGACTTAATTATTACCGATGATAATTTTTTATCGATAGTAAATGGCATTGAGCAAGGGCGAATTGTTTACAATAATATTCGTAAAGTGATCGCCCTATTAATTGCGACTGGTTTTTCTGCATTACTGTTGTTTTTTCTGACTGTATTAACTGGGCTACCGATGCCACTAACCGCCATTCAATTGCTGTGACTCAATTTAATTGCTAATGGTGTTCAAGATGTTGCTTTAGCCTTTGAGCCGAAAGAAGGCAATGAACTAACGAAACCTCCGAGAAAACCCAGTGAACCTATTTTTGAGCGAGGTATTATTGAGCATGTGTTAGTCACAGGGTCTGCAATGGGGGGGCTTGCTTTTATCACTTTTTACTATTTAAACCAGCTCGGGGTGGATATACAACATGCGCGCAATATGACATTAATGCTGATGGTGTTATTTGGAAATATTCATGTGCTTTCAAGTCGTTCTGAAAATAGTTCGCTATTTACTATGCCATTTTTTTCCAACCCATTTTTAATTTTGGCGGTGCCTATTGCTCAGCTTTTTCATATCGGTGCGATGTACACACCGGGTTTAAACCAACTTTTACAAATCCAACCCATTACAGTAACGCAATGGACTGGGTTATTGTTTGTGGCGGTTGTTTTATTATTTGTTGAAGAGGGTCATAAATATTTTTTAAGAAAAAGAACATAACAGTGTTCTGCACCATTAGAGTGGTTTGGGTATATACTTATAGTAAGTTATTGGGTTCATTAAGCTCACTATCTGAAGGGGGAAATATGAGTAATTCTCTTCGCGCCGAGCAAAAATATAAACACATAAAAGGACGTTCAGAAACAACGCAAGGACAAAACAAAACAGCTAGTATGCTCGTTTCAATCTCGCATCGTTTTTTGTTGTTGTTTGCACTTATTACGGTTATTCCATTAGTGACTCACAACCAATGGATAACTGGAACTTTAGTTAACGCCATTCTAATATTAAGCTATCAATTACTCGGTATCCGCCGCGCACTATTTCTAGCATTTATTCCCAGTATTGCAGCGTTAACTACGGGATTATTGCCCTTGGCGTTGGTGCCAATTATTCCTTTTATCGTGACCAGCAACATCATCTTACTTTTAATTTTCTATTGGCTTGAAAATGTAAATGAACTATTAAAAATTACTCTAGCTGCTTTTTTCAAGTTTGCATTTTTATATATATCCACACATTTTATAACTCAGTTTTTTTTATTTGATATGCAATATTCAGGCGTGTTTATTTTGATGAGTTGGCATCAATTCATGACCGCTGCGATGGGGGGGATAGTTGCACTTTCTATCAACAAAGGTTTATCAAAAAATGAAAATATTAGATAAATTAAAGCAGTCAAACTTAGCTGGTCGAGGTGGAGCAGGGTTTCCTACACATCTGAAATGGCAGTCTACCCAACAAGCACTAGGTTCTCCTAAGTATGTTATTTGCAATGCATCCGAGGGCGAGCCATTAATAAACAAAGATTTTTATATTCTTAAAAACTTTCCTGAACAAGTGTTTCTGGGCATGAAAGTCGCAATGGACTTTCTTGAAAGCCGACAAGCTTATCTTAATATTCAACGTCCTTATTACCAAAAATTAAAAAAAATATTGGATACCCTGATTATTGAGTATAAAAAACAGGGTTATCAGATAGAGGTGTTCGAAGAGCAACCCTCTTATATTGGAGGTGAGGAAACCGCGTTACTTAACGCCATTGAAGGGAAGCGGGTAGAGCCTCGGCATAAGCCTCCTTATCCGAGTGAGTTCGGTCTCTTTGGGAAACCCACGTTAATACATAATGTGGAAACCCTTTTTTATATTGCAGCCATTGCGCAGGGAAAATTTGAACCGCTGCAGTTTATTTCTATTGTCGATATTAATAAAACAGAGAACATATTGCAGATCAAAGAGGGGATGACGGTATTAGAAGTTTTGCAAACAGCAAAACTGATTCCGCAATGTGAGTATTTTGTACATATTTTCGGAGGGGCAAGCGGTTTAGTGTTAAATTCGAAACAGATCATGACCCAAAAAATGCATGGTTTCGGCTCTATTATCATCTATTCAGCTGCACTTGAAGCAAAAGATTTATTATTGCAGTGGTTTGAATTTTATAAAAATGAAAGTTGTGGCAAGTGCACACCTTGCCGCGAAGGTACCTATCAGCTTTATCAACTACTGCAATCGAATAATAGCATTCCCTGGAAAGAGGTCATGGCAATTTTAGAAACACTGGAGGTTACCTCGTTTTGTGCTCTAGGCAGAGCATTGCCAGTGCCGGTAAAAAGTTATTACAAAAACATTTTGTGTATAGGATAGGGGGAGATATGTTTGTATGGATTGATGGAGTGAGATATTCAGCTAAACAAGGCGAAACAGTTTTACAATTAGCGCTGCGCCATCATGTATCTATTCCGCATTTTTGTTATCACGAAGATCTACCTGTTGATGCAAATTGCCGAGCCTGTTTAGTCGAAGATGCAAGCACTAAGCAGGTCTCAACCTCATGTACTCTGCCGGTAAGTTCTGGGCTAGCGCTGTTAAACGAACAAAGCTCGCGTGTTAAGCGGCTACGAAAAAT